>PMEC01000215.1:0-2523 GCA_003155705.1 Bacteroidales bacterium | reverse complement strand
ATTCCGATGCAACCATTATAATCAGATTTGTTGACCATCTCTTCAAGGTCTTTTACTCTTCCTTTGCATTTAAAAATCTTAGGTTCTCCGTTGAACAGGGCTAAACCGGCTGAATCATATCCCCGGTACTCCAGCCGCTTAAGACCAGTTAATATAATTTCACGGGCGGGTCTGACACCTATATAACCTATAATTCCACACATAGTTTTAAAATGAATTATATAACAGGGGGCGAAGGTACCAATTCTGGTTCACAAAATCTAGAACTTCGTATAAGTAAAATTAAATTTAACCGGGAAATGGCTGTTATTAGCCTTAAGGATAACATTCCTGTATTCCCCTTCGGGAAAGTACATCTCAATTATCGGGTCAGCTATTCTTCCCTCGAGATATTCCTGTGCGAACGAAGCAAGGTTGAAGGAATAAGTATGGCTGGTAGAATTGAATGTTCCGTCATAAAAACTTGAACTCACCTGATAATCAGGTACAATGTATATAGTTGTATCAGTTTGTTTATATTTCATTAAAATCAATGGCGCAACGGTTGTTGGAGTAAAATTAGAGCTGTCAAGAAACACTGAAAAGGTTAACCTGGCTCTGTTAACGGAGAGAGGGAAAAGGTTATTTTTAACGTATGTAAGTCCTGGCATCCTTAGTTGCGGAAATACTCCGTTAAAGGACTGAAGATAAATCATGGAATCTTTTTTCCCAAAATTTTCCGGTTTAATCCTGCTTGTAGCTGTAGCACTTGAAAAATTGTGAAGGTATCTGTTGTATCTTACACTGTTGGTGTTAATTATAAAATCATAAAAAAGACCTGTGGTCTTGTAATTGGAATAATAAACTCTTATGAAGAAATCTGAATTAGAGAACTCAATTGCTACAAGAAGTGGAGATGGAGAATCTTCCATGGTAAAATATAACCCCTTAAAGAATGCCCTGAAGTCATTTGCGTCTCCTTCCTGTTCAAGTTTTGTGGTATCTCTTAACAGATATTCGCCAAATGAAGGAGGAAGCATAATACTTATAGCTTGAATTGTATCCTTTGGAATAACTGGCAGAGAAAAGGTTCCGATTTTCATCCCCGCATTCGGATCTCTGTTCGAATAGTATCCAACAGCAGCATTCAGTTGCTCAGTTATTTCATACATTTTAAACTGATGGATAGTAGTGGAATCAAGTTTACCTTTAGCTCCGCTTATCGAAAAGAAAAATTTGACGGAATCTACAACAGGAGGAGAGCCGATACCAACCCATTTTTGGGATAACCTGAGCTGACTGACAAAATCAGTTTTTGTTTCACCGAAATATGGATCATAAATACTTCCCATGTAAGAGTAAGTACGGTTATTTGTCATTATACTGTCGGTATAAAGATTATAAGCACCCACTCCAATTGTATCGGTCGCTTTAAGATTAATAAAATCTTTCCCGGGAAGAAGATCCGTTCCCAGGATTGTTGCATTCTCTCCACAGGAAGTAATGAATAACAACAGTGAAAAAATAACTATGGTGAAGAATATATATGAATTGTGGGAAAGAACAGAATTATATCTGTATGATAGTTTTGAATTATGAAAGAATCTTGTCATAGAAATCATTATAGGCATCAATATATTTCGATTCATCCTGAAATTTAAGCACAGGTTTATCGATTATCTCAAGGTATTTCGTCAGATCATTATTAATTTCTTCGCTCCCGATTATTATCCCGTCAGAATATTTAATAGCCAGTTTTGAAACGTTAACAAAATCGGGCTTTTTAACCATTTTAAGGTTTTCTCCATCTATTCCGTCGAAACGGAGTTTATCGGCAAACGTTGATCTAAACGGAGTATTAAAGTCATTATTGTAAATAGAATATATAATTTTATAATTATGGAATAAAGGATCGTCGTTATAAATATTTCTCAGGTAAACCGGAACAAGGGCCGTCATCCAACCGTGACAATGAACAATATCCGGCGCCCATCTCAGTTTTTTAACAGTTTCGATCACTCCCCGGGCAAAAAACAGGGCTCTCTCATCATTGTCTTCAAATTCACGACCCGCTGCATCACTAATTATATGTTTCCTTTGGAAATAGTCGTCATTATCAATAAAATAAACCTGCATCCTTGCAGACTGTATTGAAGCAACTTTAATTATCAGTGGGTGATCGGTATCATCGATAATCAGATTCATTCCGGACAGCCGTATTACTTCATGCAACTGGTTTCTTCTCTCATTAATGCAACCATACCGTGGCATAAAAGTCCGTATCTCTTTTCCCCTCTCCTGAATCCCTTGCGGAAGATATCTTCCAATTTTCGATAACCTGGTTTCAGCTAAATATGGAGTGATTTCCTGTGAAATGAATAAAACTTTCCTGCTTTCCATTTAACCTGCCTGGATATACCATTTCGTTATAAGGTGCAAAGATAGTAAAAATAATTGGATAATATTATTTGTCGATTAATGTGGAAGATAGGCATATAATTAAACATGAGTATCTGGAATCTTACACCCAAATTTATTGATTTT
>PMEC01000256.1 GCA_003155705.1 Bacteroidales bacterium | reverse complement strand
TCGATTGCATTAGCGTATATTGCAGCATGACCTGGAGCCGGATCATGTACAAGAACGTCACGTAAGCCCTCTGAAATTTTCAATTCGACAGAGAGCTTAAAATATGGCAGATAGAAATCAAACCCTGTTCCAAATTCATAATAAAGGTCCGACCTTTTAAGTCTCAGAAAAATAGGCTTATCCGCATCGTACTCTTTTTTGCCTGCGAGATCGTACCGGTAATTTAATCCGCCGATCAGGTAAGGTCTGACATTATTTAATCTCATTCCTTTATATTTCAGCAAAACGGGGAACTCAAGAAAAGAAGATTCAAGTCGCTGGTCACTATTTGCAACGACCTGGTTTTTATAGAACATCACCACTCTTTGTCCAAATGAAACACCCGGCAAAAATCTTATATCAAAATTATCAGCAGGNNAATGAAGAATTTTATCATCGTACCAGGAAACATTCTTTGGTTTCTGTTTCTGAGCAGCTAAAAATGCTGAACAGAATAGGAAGACAACGAATAATATAAATCTTTTGATAATTATTTTCAACAGGGTCAGTGTAAATGAAAAATCTTTAACAATATACTAAACTGCTTTGAATTTATTTTATTGCATTGAAGGTTTAATGGCAGTATAAATACTTGCAATTCCCCCTGAAAGTTTTACCTGTTGTCCATTTATGAAACCGGCTTCAATAATCATCTTCATAAATACTTCATTATCAGGAAATTTCATAACTGATTCCGGAAGATAGCTGTAAGCGGTCTTATTTTTTGAAAATAATCTGCCGAAGAATGGCAGGATGTTCAGGAAGTAAAAATTATACAATTGCCGGACCGGAAATGAAACCGGCCTTGAAAATTCAAGCACCATTAGCAGACCTCCATACCTCGCTACTCGGTTTATTTCCGATAGCCCCTTAAGCGGATCAATAAAATTTCTAACACCGAAAGCAACCATTACAACATCAAAGGAATTGTCTTTAAAATCAATATGTTCAGAATCACCTTTTAATAACTCAATTTTTTCACTCAATCCTTTTTTAATAATCTTCTCCCTGCCTATTTCCAACATTTTTTCGGAAATATCGATACCTGTTACTTTTACAGGGTTAAGTTTAAGGGCAGCTATGGCAAGATCTCCTGTTCCGGTAGCTACATCAAGTATTTCCCGATGATTTTTATGTTTTGCTATGATACAGATTGCCCTTTTCCTCCAATAATAGTCTGTTCCAAATGACAAAAAATGATTCAGAAAATCATATCTCCGGGCAATGGAGTTAAACATTGATTCGACAAAAGCCTTTTCTTCATTTTTGGGCTTATCCATGGAAAATTTTTCTATCTTAAAATAAAAAGCAAATATAAATTTTTTCCAGGTAATGCTATCCAGGTACAATATTGACCAATATGAGTATCCGGAATGAATAATAATTTTTCAAAAATTATGAAATGATTGAATTTGAATTCAATTAGAATATTAATATAGTTGGGGGGGATCCTTCGCTATCGCTCAGGATGACAGAACTTTAAGGGGTCACAGAGGGGAAAGAAGTGGCGATTCTATGCGAAATATCCAATAAAGTATTAATGTATACGAATNNTGTATACGAATCGCCACTTCTTTCCCCCCCGACCACAAACCCACGGTGTCATCCCGAGTGCCAACGAGGGATCTCCCCGGAGATGTTATCGTCGTATATTTATTATTGATTGCCGATTCTTATATTGACCAATACTGATACTGCGGGTAGCTCATGATTTTATAATCGTCCGGGAGAAAAATAATTTCTTATTTTTACAGAATATAATTCAAAACTAGTCACAATGAAAAGGACCATAATGATAACCGGTGCTACCGCCGGATTTGGAAAAGCAATTGCTAGAAAATTTGCCGGGAATGGATATGATGTTATTATAACAGGAAGAAGAAAAGAAAGACTCGATGAGTTGGAGAAAGAACTTCTCAACCGGGGAAATATCAGAGTTTTATCTCTGAATTTTGATGTCAGGAANNATAGACATTCTGGTTAACAATGCCGGTCTTGCTGTCGGGATGGATCATATCGATGCAGGTAATACAGATGACTGGGACAGAATGATTGACACCAATGTGAAGGGTCTTCTGTATGTAACAAGAGCAGTCGCACCATTGATGGTCGCCAGAAACACCGGGCACATATTTAATATCGGGTCAATAGCGGGAAAGGAGAATTATGAAAACGGAAATGTATATTGCGCATCTAAATCTGCTGTTGATTCACTTTCAAGATCGATGCGTATCGACCTGTTAAAGAATAATATAAAGGTTACTCATATTGCTCCCGGAATGGCTGAGACTGAATTCTCTCTTGTACGGTTTAAAGGTAACAAGGAAAAAGCTGGCATAGTTTATAAAGGAATTGACGCCCTTACTGCTGATGACATAGCAGATGCAATTTATTATTGTGCCACGTTACCCGCTCATGTTTGCATTAATGACCTGGTAATTACACCCACACAACAGGCAGGAGTGAATCATAATTACAGAAAGGCGTGAGGTGTGAGGCTTGAGGTGCGAGGATTTAAGCAAACTGCAAACCTCAAACCATTTTTTGTAAAAAGCTCGAAATTATGTATCAATATAAATACCTTTTGGAATTTACGAAAAACGTCTTCCTGAAAATGGGATGCAGTGTTCGTGATTCTGAGATTATAGCCGATGTTTTTCTGGCAGCAGAATTAAGGGATCATGCTTCACATGGAATGATCAGAATAAAAGACTATTATCAACTCTGGAAAGCAAAAAGAATAAATGTAAATCCTGTTATTAAGATAGTACATGAGTCACCAAGTACGGCAGTAATTGATGGCGATAATGCTGTGGGTATGGTTGCTGCACACAAATCGATGGAAATTGCGATCGGAAAAGCGAGGGTTGCCGGAACAGGTTGGGTTTCAACACGCAATTCAAATCATTTCGGAATAGCAGGTTATTATTCAATGATGGCTTTGAAACAAGATATGATCGGGATCTGTCTGACGAATGCCAATCCACTGGTAGCCCCTACATTTTCAGTTTCAAGGATGATGGGAACAAACCCTATTGCTGTGGCAATTCCTGCAAAAGACCAACCTCCATTTGTGGCTGATTTTGCAACAACACCCATAGCAAGAGGTAAACTGGCAGTTGCGGAGAAGAAAGGAGAAAAAGTTGCATTTGGGTTAGTACAGGATAAAATGGGAAAGCCAACAGATGATCCTTCAATTCTTAAGGTTGGAGGATCAATGCTAACACTTGGGGGAGACCGTCTTCACGGAAGTCATAAAGGATTCTGTCTCACGGCAATAGTGGATATCTTTTCTGCTCTCTTAAGCGGGGCCAATTTCGGACCATTTGTTCCGCCAAGTGTTGCTTACCTGCCGGTTCTTGAAAAGAAGGTCGGTGATGGGACAGGACATTTCTTCGGGGCAATGAGAATAGATGCATTTCAACCCGCCGTGGACTTCAAAACCAAAATGGATGATTGGATTAAAACATTCCGATCAGCAAAACCTATTGATGGTCAGAAATGTGTATTGATACCTGGCGACCCTGAAAGAGAAGCTGAAGAAAGGAATATGAGAGATGGTATTAAACTTGTACCAGCAATCAGGGAAGATCTGATAGGAATTGCTAAAGAACTGAAAATAGATTTTACCTAGAAAACAATTATATAAATTAATTCTTCTCTGTGGCGCTCTGTGTCTCCTCCGGATTTACTCAGTGAAATAAATATTTATAAAAAGAACTTACACAGAGTTACACGGAGGCTTCACAGAGTTCCACGGAGATTTTATTTAATGAAATTACTGATTCATAAACCCCTGTTCTTTCAAAACCTGTATCAGCATTTTCGAGAAATAGACATTATCTTCCTTCTTGTATCTCACATCAGTAAATACCTGAGCCAATGTGCTTTTATTATTTTCAATAACAAATTGTTTCGAGTCGCTCCTGCGCTCTTTTTCGATATAAAATCTTTCAATACTCTCATCTGTGTAATCCTCATAGATCTCGTTATGAATAACAGCATCCAAAGGTAATCTATCTACCTGCTCAGGCTTTTCTGCAGGCCAGCCCAGAGTAACCGTCGTCACTGGAACCACACCTTTTGGAAGCTTCAAAACTTCAATTATTTTATGAGCCATATAGGTTGTCGTACCCAGATAACAAATTCCAAGATCCCTTGATTCNNGAGAGAAAATTATCGTAACCGGGTTCAGCATTTCTCAGCATGCACCATTTATTAAACCTGTTGAAATCTGCACAAAATGTCAGAATGACCGGCGCTTCTGTTATCATTTTCTGATTGAAGTGTAACGGAGCCAATTCTTCTTTCTTGCCTCTGTTTCGTGTAATAATTATGCTATAAACCTGCATATTGCCTGTTGTTGAGGCTCTACACCCTTCAGTAAGTACTTCGTTTAACAAGGCATTGTTAATCGGTTTTGCCGAATATTTTCTAATGGTTCTGCGATTCAATAAAATATCTTTCATCTCAACAATAGATTTTCACAATTTTCCTGCAAAGAAAATAAAATCCGGGAATACCTTAAGAGTTGAAGAGTTTAAGTGTTTAATAGTTGAAGGAATTTTAACTTCAACATTTCAACATTTCAACCCATTCTCAAAACCTCTTGGTATAGACATGGCAATACGGCATTTTGCCATTTTTAAAATAATAATCCTGGTGGTAAGCTTCGGCATCATAGAATTCTGATGCCTTCGTGATACGGGTTGTAGTTTTATATCCTTTGTCATTCAATAACTTAAGATTTTTTTCAGCAATCTGTTTCTGATCGTCATTAAGATAGAATATCTCCGATCGATACTGATCACCCAGGTCCGGACCCTGTCCACCCGATTGCGTGGGATCATGAATCTCAAGAAAGAGTTTTAAAAGCTTTTCGTATGACGTTTTTTCAGGGTCATATACAATTTTTACTGCTTCAGCATGTCCGGTAGATCCGGCACACACCTCTTTATATGTCGGATTTTTGACCCAGCCTCCTGTATATCCGGAAGTTACAGAAATAACACCAGGCGCTTTTTTCATGAAATAATCAACTCCCCAGAAACATCCACCTGCAAAAATCGCAGTTCCATATCTTCCTGCATTTACATGTGCAGGAATGAAATCAAGTGAAACGGAATTTACACAGTGACGGGTGTTTTTGGCAGTCAGTTCTTCACCTGTAAAAACATGTCCCAGGTGAGCCCCGCAGTTTTCACAGATAATTTCTGTTCTTAATCCGTCAGCATCTGGAATTCTTTTTACAGCACCAGGAATCTCATCATCAAAACTTGGCCATCCACAGCCGGAATCGAATTTGTTGTCTGAATAATAGAGAGCAGCACCGCATCTCTTGCAGACATATGTGCCCTTTTCTTTAAACTTTTCATATTTACCGGTGAATGGGTATTCAGTTCCCTTATTGTTTATCACATGCAATTCTTCCTTAGAAAGATCATTATATCCAAGTTTTTCCTGAGAGTACAGATTATTATTCATAGTACTTAAATAAGAAATCATTAAAAATATTGATGAAAGGTATTTCATAACAGATAACCTGATAATCATTCCATAATAACAAATTATACAGGAAATGGTTGGATCTTGCGGGAATATTTGTTTGTTTCTTATTACTCTGAATTTGAAAATTTACTGAACCAATCATCAATATCATTGTTTTAACAGATAACTAACATTAATTGACCAGAATAGGTGAAACGTTAAGATATATTTCATTTTTATTTTTGGTGCAAAGATTGTTTTTTAAATGAAAAGTTTATTTTTGTGAATGAATTAATACAATATCCGGTATGAAAAAGTTTGCTGTTATCCTTTTGATTACTTTTGCTATTGCGCTGGTTGTAAGTTCCTGCAACAAAAAAACCTGTCCGGCCTATAAGAATCAATTGGCATATACTGAGCGTATCGGCTGATTGCCGCTTTGCTCTTTATTTCCGATAACGAATAAGTTAGTATAAAATATGAAAAAGCTGCTTATCATAGCAGTTGTTTTTATCTGCGGAGTAGACTCAGTTTATGGCCAGGGAGAATTGAATGAAGAGCAAAAAATTTTCTTTCGTAATGAAAAAACCTTTGCAATTCTTCTAAACACTGATGGTTATGGCCTCAGCTATCGCGAAGGCAAAAGAATAAATTTTCTTAATAAAAAACTTTTCGAGATTGAAGTCGTTACTCTGAAGGATCCTAAGGAGGTTAAGATTTCAAATCCCTATATTGATACACCCGGATCATTTGTTTTTGGAAAATTAAATTCAGTTTTTTTACTAAGGGGAGGTATCGGTCGTCAGCACGAAGTTTATAAAAAAGCTGATCAGGGAGGAGTAGCAATACGATATTTTTACACAGGGGGACTGGTCATATCTTTTGCCAAACCAATTTATTATAAAATACTTGACCCAATAAATCAGTATGAATATCAGATTAAAGAGGAAAAGTTTGATATTAAAACACTTGACCCAAGCATGATCTACGGCAAGTCGTCATTTTTTAAAGGGATAAATGAGACTAAGCTTCTGCCTGGGATTTATGCCAAAGGAGGATTTAATTTTGAATATAGCAAACAAGATAAAATAATTCATGCTATTGAACTCGGAGCTCAGATCAACCTTTTTCCCAAAGATATCCCAATCATGGCGACAACAGGTAACAAAGCCATATTCTTCTCATTATTCGCAAGTTACAGGTTTGGTATTATCATTGATCCACACAATCCTGATTCTAATAAATTATCAAATATTTTCTCAAAAAAGAAACAATAATTCAGGGACAATTCTATTGTCTTTTACCGGATAATTCTTATTTTTGTGAGTTCAAATTATTAACCTATTAATAATATAATTATGTCTAAGATTAAAGTTGGTATTAACGGTTTTGGCAGGATCGGAAGACTGGCTTTCAGAGCCGCTATAAAAAGAAACGATATAGAAATTGTAGGAATCAATGATATCCTTGAAGCGGACTATATTGCCTATATGCTTCATTATGACACTGTCCACGGTAGGTTTGACGGCAAAGTGGAAGTAAAAGACGGGAAACTTGTTGTGAACGGACAAAATATTCGTGTTACGGCTGAAAAGGATCCGGCAAATCTAAAATGGAATGAGGTAGGTGCTGAATATGTTATTGAATCTACAGGTTTATTCCTGACCAAGGAAAGTGCATTAGGTCATATCACTGCCGGAGCAAAGCGCGTTGTAATGTCAGCTCCTTCAAAAGATGATACTCCAATGTTTGTCATGGGTGTTAACCATAATAAATATAAAGCAGACATGCAGTTTGTATCTAATGCATCATGCACCACTAACTGCCTGGCCCCTGTAACTAAAGTTCTTAACGACAATTTCGGTATTATTGAAGGGCTGATGACCACTATTCACTCTACCACGGCCACCCAGAAGACTGTCGATGGTCCTTCGAAAAAAGATTGGAGAGGCGGACGTGCTGCATCAGCTAATATTATTCCTTCATCAACTGGCGCTGCTAAAGCGGTGACTAAGGTTATCCCCGAGCTGAAGGGTAAACTTACCGGTATGTCATTCAGGGTTCCCACTATCAATGTATCAGTTGTTGACCTCACCTGCCGGCTTGAGAAAGCAGCCAGCTATGATGAAATCAAAAAAGCAATGAAAGCTGCATCTGAAGGTTACCTTAAAGGAATTCTCGGATATACTGAAGATGCTGTTGTTTCCAGCGACTTCATGGGTGACTCCCGCACTTCCATCTTCGATGCCGAAGCGGGTATCTCTCTCAATGACAATTTTGTAAAAATAGTCGCCTGGTACGATAACGAGTGGGCTTATTCATGCAAACTACTCGATCTTATTGCCCATATGGATACAGTAAAGTAATAACCTACAATACAATAAGAAAGGGGCCGGATAAAAGCCCCTTTTTTTATACTATCATCTCTATATGCAGAGGAATCCCTGCAGTATCGCGGTAATGTTCACCCAGCTCAAGCATAGCTTCATCATCTTCCTCATAGAGCCATTTCAATGTAACCTCTTTACCCGCCTGACCATAATCTGATAGCTTTTTCAGAATCTCATAGAGGAACTTTGAGGAACCACTGTTTATATACTCCAACACAATATTAACATATAATGACTTATTCTTCTCAAAGTGGAGGGTAATCCAATCATTTAAGCGCTTGAAAATCAGTTCAGGGTTTTCAGGTATTGATCTTCCTGAAATTTCAAGAGTATTATTATCAATAAAATAGACAATACCGGGACAATTCTTTAGTGATTCCTGAATAACTAATTTTTCCATAATATTGAGTGTTTATTCGTACCTCAAAGCTTCAATAGGATCAATTTTGGCGGCCTTAACAGCAGGTGCATAGCCTGAAACAACCCCTACGATAAAACAGACCATAATACCGGTTATCACCCATATCCAGGGTATAATGAAACTTGACCTGAGCATAGATGAAACAGCATTCCCGATCAGTATACCAAGAATTATACCAAGAATTCCACCCATCTGACCAATCATTATTGACTCAAAAAGAAACTGATATTTAATGGTATTTGTTTTAGCTCCGATTGCTTTGCGTGTTCCAATTTCACGGGTTCTTTCTGTTACTGAAACAAGCATAATGTTCATCAGTCCGACTGCAGCACCGAAGAGTGTAACTATTCCTATTAAAGTAGCTGCCATAGTAACATAACTGATATTCTTAAGCAACAGATTCACTATATTATCACTCTTTGAAATATTAAAGTCGGATTCATCCCTCGGATTAAGGTTCCTGATAATTCTGAAAATGCTTTCAGCTTCCCCGGTCATCATATCCAGGTTAACCGGCTTGAAAGGCATGATAGAAATATTGAAAGTCATGTTTGGCCATGAAAAGTATTGCCTTGCGGTGGTAACCGGCATGAAACAAACATTGTCACTACTGGTCATACTGGATCCTTTGCTTTTAAGAATCCCTACAACCAGAAGCTTCAGTCCTGTTACAGTTATCTCTTTACCGAGAGGATCAATTCCTTCAGTAAAAAGTTTTTTAACCACATCGGAGCCAATCAGCACAAAATGTCTGTTCTGTTGAACTTCATCCGGGCTGAAATTTCGTCCGGTTTCAATCTCATACCCTGAGACAGAAAGATAGTTCTCATCAACACCGGTAAGTCTAACAATTGGATTGGTTTTCTTGGTACCATATTTCACAGTGCATGAGCCACTTGCGTTAAAGGAAACGGAAACCCAGGCAGGTTCGGTAAACCTGTTTTTGAATTCTGTGGCTTCCCTGTAAGTTATTCTTGAAAAATTCTTTTGCCTGGTGCTTTGGTTGCCAATCTGGATATTCATTCCACGGGAAGTAATCGTAAAGGAGTTTGCCCCCATCATAGTGAATTGATTTGTAAGGGATGATTTTATTGCATCAATGGCTGTTAGAATTCCAACCAGTGCCATTATTCCAAATGCAATTATGCACATAGTCAGTATGGCTCTTACGCGATTGGATCTTATTGCTCTGAATGATATCCTTAGATTTTCCCTGAAAATACCAAATTTCATTATCGCTTTCCTCTTTAATTAGTTCAAAAAAAAGTCATTATAAAATATGCAATAAAATTACACTTTTTTTTCC
The DNA here is from genome assembly GCA_003155705.1 of Bacteroidales bacterium. Classification (GTDB taxonomy): domain Bacteria; phylum Bacteroidota; class Bacteroidia; order Bacteroidales; family VadinHA17; genus LD21. The sequence continues at coordinate 2,155 of PMEC01000256.1, read as the reverse complement.
TTTATACAGAAAATGCACCTGTTAATAAATTTTATAAAAAATAATTAACATTTTAGTTGTATAACTAAATATTTCGTTGTATATTTGGTTTGAAGATATAGGAAAGGATGAAGTAAGAACATTTGAACATTAGAAGTATTAACTAAGAATCAGAAGTTATGAGAGAATTAACCAGGGCTGAAGAAGAGGTTATGCAGGTCCTCTGGAAAATCAAAAAAGGGTTTGTCAAAGAGATACTAGAACATTTCGATGAACCTAAACCTGCTTACAATACTATAAGTACTATTGTACGAATCCTGCAGGATAAAGGGTTTGTAAGTCATAAAGCCTATGGCCGGACACATGAATATTTCCCTTTAATTTCAAAGGATGAATATTCCAAGATGCATCTTAAAACCTTTGTAAAAGACTATTTCTCAAACTCATTTGAGAAAATGGTAAGCTTTTTTGCCAGGGAAAAAGGAATTACTATAAGGGAGATGGAAGAGATAATGAAAATTATGAAGGGAGAGATGAACAAGCTAAAATCAAAAAAATGAACCCACTATTAATATATATGGTAAAAGCTGCAGTATACCTTGCAGGATTCTATCTTATCTATTTCTTTTTTCTGAGCAGAGATACCAAATATCGAAGAAACCGGGCTTTTATAATCCTCTCTTTAGTATTTACTTTTATTTTGCCATTAATTTCCCTGAATATAAAGGAACAAAGCGGCATTTTCTATTTTGGTAAAACTCTGTCAGAAGTACTGGTTACAGCAAATGGGCTTAAAGGTCATTTAGAACCTGCAGCAGGAGGCAGAATGAACTCTTATGTCTTCCTTTCTAATGTTTATCTTACCGGAGTCATAGTATTCACATTAAAACTTATAGCAGATATAATTAACCTTTTTGTTCTAATCAGAAGAAATAAAAAGAAAAATAATCATATTGTTTATTTCAACGGTTTTAATACAGCCGGGTTTTCTGCGATGGGTCACATCTTTATTAACCAATCCCTGGATAATACTGAAGTTAAAGAGATTATAAAACATGAGCAGAATCATTTGGAGAACAATCATTTTCTGGATATTCTGTTCATAGAGGTAGTGCTGATCTTTCAATGGTTCAATCCGTTTATATATCTTTTTAATCGTTCACTAAGGGCAATCCATGAATATCAGGCAGACCAGGAATGTCTCAGAGAAGGGATGACAGTGAAAAGTTATCAGAACCTTCTGTTAAGCAATATATTCAGATCAGGAAAAATAAATATTTCTAACTGCTTTTCAAATCCATCGCTCATCAGGAAAAGGATGATAATGATGTCAAAAAAGCCTTCCGGAAATTTTTCCAACCTGAAGATCCTTCTTGTACTTCCGGTTATTGCTCTGTTCCTGTCCGCAATTTCAGCCTGCGAAAAGAGTATTAATACGATCAAACCGACAGATGAAATAACGTTACCGGTAACACCTACTAACCAGACAATCGAAATCAGCCAGGCTCCGGTATTTAGTAAACCTAAAACCCGGGAGGAAGTTCCGCCACCGCCACCCCCTCCCTCAACAGCTATGCAGAGTAAGGCTACTTCTAAAGAAAAGGTTGTGGAAATTATTCAGGAAAAACCAGATGTGATTAATGATGAAGCACCAGACCAGGTTTTTGTGGTAGTCGAAGAGATGCCNNGTTATCCTGCGATTTGCTGTTATGTCAACCGGTAAGGTCGGCAGAGTCTCTGTCCTAAAGTCTGTTAACCCATTGCTTGATGAGGAGGCAAAAAGAGTGGTTGAATCCTTACCCGACTTTGTACCTGGTCGCCAGGGAGGAAAACCAGTTAACGTCTGGTATAGTGTTCCTGTTACCTTTCAACTTAAGTAATCCCATATCAATTTAAAACGAGTGATCATGATGACAAAAAGAAAATTCAAAACCAGTGCAATTTTGAAACTGATGATTGTAATCCCTCTTTCAGTAGCTTTCTTAATTGCAGTCGCTTCTTGCGCTGCCAGCAGAAAAGCGGCTAAAACACAAAAAGAAATCTTACCAGCACCTCCTCCTCCATCGCAGACTCCTGGATCAAAGGAGGTACCATCAACGGTTTTCGTTGTTGTTGAGGAAATGCCGGTTTTCCCTGGAGGAGATAAAGCATTGATGGAGTTTATATATAAGAACGT
>PMEC01000004.1 GCA_003155705.1 Bacteroidales bacterium | reverse complement strand
TTCAAAAATATATTTTTCCTCATAACATCATTTTTTGGAGATATTGCTAAACTAAAGTTATGCGAAAATTGTGACAAGGCAAATTACCCCAAGCATGATTCTATAGGATTTTTTAAGAAGTTTATAGGATCAGAATTTTATTTTCTATTCGCAATTAAATAAGCAATAAAAGCCGGAATGTTGCCAAAAAGCACAAATATTGTCCATAAAATATATTTGTTGTTTCTTTCACGACAATCAAAATAAACCCATAATGGTAAGGACAACCAATACAGAAGAAAACAAATAACCAGCGCTATGATAATTATATAATAATTTTCAAAAGGCGGTTTTAAATCGTCTAACGAATAGGCAACGCCAACAAAACCAACCAAGCTATCAGAATTTGTTTTTAAAGGTATTACCAGATGCCCGATCATATCATTGTGCTCGCCTTCACACCTGATTGCCGCCGCCACAAGCATAATATGCTTCTGAACTGAATCAATATTACATTCGACAGCAGCAATTAATCCCCGGCTTTGAGCATCCCCACCATTATAAACGTTTGAGTGAAGAGGTGTACTTTGAGCCATCATCCCTTTAGCGTAAATTATTTCTCCTTTCTCGGAAATCAGCCATTTGGAATTAATCACAGAACAGCTTAAGGTTTTATCGAAGTAGTCGAAAAAAGCCTTGCTATTTATGTCCGCACTTCCAACTCGAATTTGAATTAGTTTATCAAGTGCAATATTTCTATTTACTGCACCTTCAATATTTTTTGACGGCTTTAAAATAGTTGCTAATCCCAATAATAGAATTACTAGAATCCCTGATGATAATGCCATCCAGGGTAATATCCTATACCATGTTTTATTCATATACCCTCCATTTTAAAATTATTAAAACAATACTTGAAACAGGAATTAAAACCAGGCTAAAGCCAACAGTTGATTTTATAAAATCCAACATATGTATTGAAATTCTTAAATCGGAAAAAATCAAAAATAAAAAAGCTAGCCAGATAATAGAAAGTCCAACAATAATTTTGTTTTCAGGTTGCGGCTCTTTTGATCTTTGCGCTACTTTTTGCTCCAGTAATTGCAAAGCATTGTCTTTAAGCTGCTTATCAGGTTGGTATTTTTTGTTAAAACTGGAATTAAGTAACTTTTCAATGTTCTTTTCTGTAAATGTCATTTTATTGAACATAGTTCATGATTTTTTAATTAGCTTGAATTCCATTCTGAATGCCTCTCTGGATCTTGTTAGCATAGATTCTGTTGTTTTATATGATTTACCAGTCTCTAAGGATATTTCGTCAATGCTTTTATTTTCGATATATTTTGCCACAAGTAAATATCTATACTCATCTTTTAAATTAGCCAAAACTGTAATTACATCAATTTGAGTTTCTAAATCAACCAGCTCAAATTCCAAATCTTCTGTATCAATGTCGAAATGTGTTTTTTCAATACTTTGGAATCGTTGTTGTTTTTTAGCAGTCCTATAATAATCGGATATTTTATTTTTTGCAATAGCACATATCCATGAAAAAATGCTGCTTTTGAATTGAAAATCATTTATTTTTTCGATAACGACAACCCATGTTTCTTGCCAGATGTCAGCAGCCACCTCTTTATCTTTATCAAGGTGATGCAAAATATANNTTATTAGTCGTGAAAACATAAAAATCCTTCGGTATTTCTTTTGTTTTTTTATTAAAGCCTGGAATTTTAGGTAAAAATTAGCGAGCTACTTAAATTGGAGATCCTATCAACGGAATGGGCAAAAGGGCAAAAAGTAAGAGTTTGGCAACGAAGTTTACTGGGATGGGTTGCCAAACTATTAATTTTGCATTAGCAATCATAGTAATGAGCAGAAAATCTTAACGACCTGGCAATTTGGTTAGTAGCCGTCTGTGTCAGGGTTGGCAGTAGGCGACTATGTCGTCGGAAGGCTGAAGGTAATTAACTAAACTGTCCATGTTAACATTTCGCTATTTTATTGTTTTAAATATTGTTATTTATTTCTTTACACATCGTACAGAAAATCCATTATTTTTATTAATATAGCTAATTGTGACATCTTTGGTATGACCAAAAATGAGAACCTGGTTGGCTCTTTCAGTATCTTCCTCAGTAGAACACCACCACCAACAATTATATCCAAGGACGTAGAATTCACCCTTTTCATTTCTGAAACCTCCAGGAATAGCAGTAAACCCTGATTCATTAGTTGAAGGTGATATTGGCTTTTGCCAATGATTAGTGCCAGCCTCTTTTAATTTTTCGCCAGCAATTAATTCTCCTCCCAAATAAGTCAGCAGTGCCGACCAGTCATCTTTAGAGGATAGACGCCAGCCTGAAGGACATACTTTTTTAGCAGTTTCCCAGTTATACAAATAACCATAGATTTTTGCATTGCTTTCGTTGTTTTCGTAAGCATAACATCCACTAGTTGCTTTGTATGCAAGGTTCTCTGCCATCCATGTTTGAGTCCCAATTTTTACCGTTTTATATTGTTTGCCATCTCGTAAATCAGAAAATGTACCGGTCTCTTGAGCTGATGTGCTAATAGCAAAAACGAATAATACGATTGTCAATGATTTAATTTTAAAATACATATTCTTAAAATTTAAAGTTTATTAAAAGTACTTAATATTGCATCATTAGAGTAAAAGTCATAATATTTTAATAATGGATCAGTATTGAAGTGTTTGT
>PMEC01000243.1 GCA_003155705.1 Bacteroidales bacterium | reverse complement strand
ATTAACCGTCACATTATACACCGTCGGTGTAGCAGCAGTACAAGTAGTAGCAGGATCTGTATAACTAACACTTACTGCTTCAGACCCAGGAGTGTTCCATGTTACTGTAACTGAATTATTTCCTGTACCACCACCTAAGGTTATTGTCCCTCCTCCTGATACTATCCATTGATAATTGCTCATAAGAGCAGCAGTAGAATATACATTTCCTCCTGCACCGGCACAAGCAGGAGTAACTCCTGTAATAACTGGTACCGGCAAAGGATTAATTGTTACAACTACACTATTTGAATTGGAACAACCAACGCTGTTAATCTCAACAACTGTATAGGTGGTTGCAACTGCAGGGGATACAGACGGATTTGCGATAGCCGAACTAAATCCTGCGGGAGCTGAACTCCATGCATAAGTGCTTCCTCCTACCGGTGCCGCACCAATGGTGGTGCTTGCTCCGAAACAGATCGCCCTGTTAGCCCCTGCAGCTGCAGCAGGCATAGCTTTAACTGTAATCGTAACTGTCCTTGGAATACTTGCTCCACAACCATTTACTGCCGAGACAGATAGATCACCTCCTGTTGCAATTGCACTAAATGCAATTGAAACTGAATTACCTGCTCCGATTGGAGTAATTGTCTGGCCGGTTCCTGTATAATTCCAGGTATATGTATCTCCTGCAACCAGTGGAACAGTATAAACATATCCACCCGTATTTGGACAAACTGATGTTGGTCCGGAAGTAAACGGATCAGGCTGTGCCGCAACAACAGGGAACGATATAGCAACATCGTCCGATGAGGTACATAAACCATTACTGATGGTCCATCGCAGAGTATAACCATTCCCCAGGACACCGGTAAACACTGAATTGTACATGTTACCGGTAACAACTGTGCCACCGGTTCCACTAATTATGCTCCACAATCCGGTATATGGGTTTGGATTATTTGCTGCAAGTACAGTTCCTGAGACACTGCAAAGAGATTGATCCGGACCGGCATTTGAACCCATCGGATTTGCATAAACATTTATCACTGTGCCATCAACAACTCCTGTCTTGGTAAAATTGAAATACCTGAAGCCTGTTAATTTATATGCGCCAGGACCGGATGTCGGGAAAAGTGTGGTTGCAGATGTTACATGCAATGAATCTACTGTCACACCATTAATTGTATAATAAAGGGTTCCGGCTAAATCAGCAGGATAATATGAAGCAAANNACACTGGCAATACTATAATATTTTGGAACTGCATTTAAGTTTACACTGCCTGTACTTTCAACATCTCCGTTAAAGTTATCTCCTGTAGCAGTAGAAACCACTTCAGTCCAGTTCCCTCCATTAAGTTCAGCTACCCGCATATCAATGATCCCATTTAGGGTCATCAGCGGAGTAAGATTACTGGTAGGATCCCATCCCATTTTAACTTTTGCAGTCGTTGCAATGGTTGTATTGACACTCCATTCTTCCATGGAATTAACTGCCATCAAAGGTGCAGTTAAAGTATTTGTAGTATTGGGAGTAAAGTATTCCGCTGTCCAGGGTAACGTGCTGCCTGCCGTTGAAGTGAGAGTAAAATTATGTCCCTTCGTGCTTCCTTTACCTATCGGATAAAGGAACGTGCCACCATTAACCATATATTTTATTAATGGCCCATTGACAAATGATGTAGCGCTGCCACCACCCGGCACAACAACTGACGGGGATGTACTAAGCAGAACCAGCTTGTTGGACCCGGTAGTAATAATATTGCCATTGGTCAGCAGTAAAGAATTATTTACTTCAATCAACCCATTTGTTCCGATCGATAATCCTGCTGCATTATTTATCTCGAGGTTATTTAACTTACTTGTTCCGGAGAAATCACCTGTCAGTGCAGGGCCGCCAATAGTCTGAGCAGCAGTACCGGCAAAGGTGACAGTCGCTGCCGGCGCTACACCGGTACCACTGGTGAATATGCCGGACAAACGCTCCATCGTACCGAGCATTGTAAGCTTTTTGTTGTTTACACTGTTATCGACTGTCGGCCCGTTAATAACAAATCTATGGCATATTGTCAAATCTTTGTTAGGAAGAACTCTTGTACCGGTTCCGGAAAAGAACATGTTAGGTAAACTGTTAAAGAGTGTTGCAATTACCGTATAAGTCCCTGTTCCTCCATATTCAATCGCACCATTACCAGCGCAATCGATGAACGCAGTAAAATCACCTCCGGGGAGATTCCCGCTTTCCAGATAGATGATCCCGTTACCGGATACATTTCCAAGGTTATGTCCGGAGAAAGGTGAAATTACTTTCAGTTCATTATTAATTGTTGTGCTTAATGCATAAACATTAGGAATGTCAACTGTTATGACATTGTTTACTATCACATTGCCACCATTTGGTCCACCATCAGGACAAGGAGGTGAGCCCCCTACAGGATCCCATTTGGTTTTATCCGACCAATTCCCATCTGAATTTGACTGGTAGCTTGGAACAACTCCCGGAATTGCAGTGAAAATACCAGCTGTGTACTCTCCATTAAGATCATTACTTATTGTATAATTGAATGTAATCCGGTGAGTGGTTTCATTAACATTATCTGTTGCAGGTCCCGGAGCTGCCTTATACCAGCTGGCAGGAGGAACAAGCAGGGCAGCGACATAATTGCTTTCGGTACCATTGACATCTCCGGGCATATATTGTAATAATACATTACCTGTCAAACCCGAAATACCTGAGCTTTGAATCTTCCAATAGAAATGCAAAACATTGGAAGGATCAGTAACACTTGGATTAAAGCTGTTAATTGGATTAACTTTGATAGACCCAACCGATGCACTTGCAGTTATTGTATAAGTCGCAGGTGTATACTTTCCGGCTACTCCAACCGGGAATGTAAAAGTTTGAGCACCAGGATTAAAGAATTTTCTGACTCCGAAACTACTTATTACACCGTCAGATGTTATCATGTTGGTAAGACCGAATGGAGAACCACCAATTAAACTGTTCTGGCTTAATGTAAGTTGATTGGCGTTAATATCAAGTACACCAAGAGTAAGTACAAGGTCATTTTGAAGAGTAATATCATTATTTAGTTTAGCACCTAAACTATTATTTAGTTCAAGTCGTCCGTAAGCGCCCGTACCGGTTATCTGTTGTAGTGATGAACCTGCCAGGCTTATTCCACCGGTAGTGTTATTGTCAGTAAACGATCCGTTGTTTGTAAGATCACCTAATAAAGTAATTTTTTTATTGGCCGGGGCAGTCCCCAATATAATGTTCCCTGATCCGATCGTCAGGTTCCTGTTGACGGTGAAATTATTATTAATCGTTAATGATGTTGAAGGAGAAAAATTTAAGTCATAGAAATTGGTGACTGTTGTACCTGTGATGGATTGAGTTCCTCCGTTAAATGTCGTTAGGTTAGTACCATAATTATATGTACCACTGTTATTCATGTCTCCTGCAATGGAAACATTTATATTATTGCTGTTGAAGATACTGTTCGCATTGCTTAGGGTCAATGATCCTTTCAAAACCAGCGGGCTTACCATTAGTCCGGTTGTTGCATTTGAGCCAGTACCAGTTATAGTAATATTATACAATGGTACATTAGCATCAAGTCCATAAGATTGGGCAGCTCCTATTAAAGCATTTGCAAAGACTATTGTACCACCTGTTACCGAAGAGCTTCCGGGTCTTAAATAGAGGTCTCCGAAGGTAGTACCGCCACCACGGACAATAGTAATAGTACCTCCCGACATATTAAATACACTGCCTCCGTTAAGCACTTCAAGTTTTGCTTTTGTTGCAAGCGCATTATTCCCGTAAATTATGACATTACCGCCTGATTGAGTATAGCTAAGTATGCCGTTGGTTGTCAACGCCGGTCTTCTGATCTGACCATTTATGGTTAAAGTACCTCCCTGCATATCTATTGCAGAAGCACCGCCACCAGAATATTCAATGTCCGCATTATTGGTTGTATTTCCGACTTGACCTACATAAACATTTCCTCCTCCATTTAAGATTGTCAGCTTTCCGTTAAGAAAAAGAGTCTTGTTATTTGCAGCATTGTCGGCGATATAGACATTCGATGGTGTATTTATTGTCAGACCGGCAGTTGGGGGTATAGTAAAATCCGTACCCTGTGAAATATAGAAGTCACCCGTTCTGTTATAAATTAATGTACCATTCTGCAATGTCAGCCAGTTATCATGTGGAGTTGCAAGTGTCCCGCCAATATTACATGTCAGAGTAGTTGCCTGAGATGTTCCTTTATTGATTACTACATTGTTAAAAACAGTATTTGGAACTGCTCCGCCAGTACTCGTTATTGACGCATTTGTCGTCCCGGAAAAAGTCAGATTGACATAATTATTACCACTTATAAACCTGGCGCTCGGATTATTATTACTGTTATTTATAAAACTACCTCCTATTACAAAGCTGTTCAAACGCGGACCAGTTCCCGGGTATCCAGGATAATCGGAATAAACATCAAAAGTAGCACCAGGTGCAATAGTTACATTTCCATCTACAACAAGATGCTGAGGTGCTAAATCATCCATAAACAGGAAAGTGCCATTATTTATAAACATGTTCCCTGTTATGTGTACGGTTTTTTCAATCACAGGATTGTAATACCCTCCACCAGTCAGCCAGCTCATTGTAACCCANNGTTCCATGATTATTGTCAAAATCCGAAAAGTCACTGTTTGATGGAAATGTAAATAGCTGATAAAAAGCAATAGGTGTCGTTAACCTGAAGAGCCCATTAGTGCCTGATGGGTCACTGACAACCATACTGAATACACTTCCAGTGTAATAATAAATATCAAGAACAGAACCTGATTTTATCAGCAAACTTGCACATCTTTGAGTACCTGTTAAGTTTACCGTATGATTGTTTTCAATGATAACAATACTGTTTGGTCCTGGAAAATTAACACCTTCCACCGCACCTGCCGGAACAGCCGCACCTCCCGATGTATAAGACCAGGTTGTGTTTAAATTCCAGGCTGAATTTGCAATACTGTAAAACTTAAGAGGAGCTCCGAAAGCTGCATCTCCTGCCGTATAATCCGCATCGAGATAATTTTTACTGTTTGTTGGNNACCACTATTCCACGCAAGAGCCGATCTGTCGAACAGGGAAGGAATATAGTTCGTTTCAGTGCCTACGACATCGCTCTGGTCATAACCAAAAGTATGAGTAACCGAACCTGCTGCAATACCTGTAAAACCTGAAGATTTAATTCGCCAGAAATAGGTCAGGCTTTGTCCGTTAACAGTTACGGCAGGGTGCTCATAACCAACCGGAACAACAGTAATCGAACCATAAGTTGTCGGAGCTGAACTAAATCCTATTGTTGCAGGAGTGTACTTTACCGGACGAACTGGTGTGATTGTCGGAGCACCGACCGGGAAGGTGAAAGGCGCCATGGCACTGTATACTCTTGTTAGTCCGCCATCACCCGCATTACCAGCCGTTTGTACGTATCTAAGATTTGGAGTTGGTCCCTGATCAATAGAAGCCGTTGAGTTAAGCTTTAAATTGTATATCCCGATATTAAAGAGTTTGTCCTTGGAAAAAGTAAGGATACCATTAATCGTCATATTGGCTGCCAGGGAAACCGGAGCAGTACCACTATTATTGTTTAATTCTACATTCTCAAAGATACCGTTCCCATCGATAGCTTGTGCTCCGGCTCCGATAAAGGATATTTTACCGCTTCCAATATGTAAACCGGAATTATAAACATCTTTGGAGACGTTTATTGTATTGCCATTATCATTCAGAGTTCCGAGAACCAGCCTGAAGTTATTATTTACATCCAGAGTGGTCTGTGTACCTGCAAGGTTAACTGCTATTCCTGCCGGTTTATCAATAGTGAATTTATTTAAAGCCAAAGGTGCAGCCAGGTTAACTGTAAATGTCTGAGTAGCTGATCCATTTAAAGTAGTGGTATTCGTACCTGGTGTATAGGTCGTCAAGGCAGCTACAGTTAAATTTCCTCCTATCGTAAGATCAAAACTATTTGCATTAAAATCTCCATTGGTCAGGTTAAGATCCTGCTGAACAACAAGTGGCGTACTTAATCCGACAACGGATGTACTGCTGAACCGATTTATGTTCACATCAAAAAGAGGTGCCGTAGTATATATCAAATAGTTTGTTGCATTACCGAGTCCTGTGCCCGTTACGGGTATTAATTCCAGTAAACCACCGGTTACATTAATATTTGAGAGTGAAGATTTTACATCGAAAGCCTTTTGCTCGGCCCCCCCGTTTCCGGTAACATCATAAATACGGATGGTACCACCTGCCATAATAAATATGTTGCTGGTGTTTTCCATATTGAAGGTTCCGAATGAAGAGTTTATCCCATTAGCAACTCTAACTGTATTTAAAGTAGTTAATTTTATACTTACTAGACTATCAATTGTGGAATATGTCGAAGGGGTTCTCTGAAACCGGCCACGAAGATAAAAAGTACCTCCGGTCTGAGTATATTGAGCAGCTCCGGTTGAAGAAAGAAATTGTTTTGAATCAACAATTCCTCCATTCAAAATTATCTGTCCGGAGGCTACATTCGAAGTTATTATACCACCAGATTCCCGTGTTGAAAAATAGCCATTGTTAATCTGAAATTTTCCGTAAACTTCAAAAGCGCTGCTTCCTCCTGTCGATACTCCAATCGAAGCATTATTAGTAGCTGAAACGCCATAAGCGACATTTATTTCCCTATAATCATCAGCAGTGGAAAGAATTACTACATCAACACCATCAATAATCAGCGCCCCGTTTGATGGGATATAAAAATCAGAATTAGGCGATCCCGCGGTCACTCCTTCAGTTAAAGATGGAATTATAAGTGTTCCCTGAAGAACCAGTGTTCCGGTACGTATCCACAATGCCTTCCTCAGGTTTACGTTGTCTCCTGCTGCTTCACCTGTAAGAGTATTAGCTCCGAAAAGCCTGAAATAGCTATAGTTTGAAGAATTAATTGTCAGTTTGAAAGTCTGATCTGTTCCTTTATCCAGGATAAGATTATAAAAGTCAGTTACTCCGTTACAGGTCAGGGTATTATTTGTTGCTCCCTGGAAATAAACAGAAGCTGCACCTGTAGTTCCATCAGGGGATGTCGACGGGAAGGCATTATAAACCGGATTTGGAAGATTGGTGAATCTGACAAAACCATTGTTTGTAAAATTTCCCTTTATAATTACTGTATGGAAATAGGTATAATAGTTAATGAAAGGTGCAGTGCCTCCAACTGTTACAGATCCAATATCCGGGTTGGTTGCACCATTTCCGACTGTAAAAGATCCGCTGTTATCAACTGTAACATTCCCATTGATTGTAAAACTCAGTGGAGTGGTTGAAAGATTATCATTAATTCTGAAAGTTCCCTGTTTTATGTACAGATTTCCATTCAGTATTATGTTGTTTAGCTGTGTACCTATAATTGGAATTGGAATTATTGAAACGTTAATAGTTAAGTTATTGTAAGTATTTTGAGTTGCAGGTAATGTAAAATCAGCAGTGTTGTTATACTCGGTTGTCCCGCCACCTGCATTGACAAATGTATTCGTTGCTGCAGTTGGAAAATTCACTGAAGCCAGCTGCAGTGTTCCCTGTCCGCGAAGCGCTGTGAGTGTTTTGGTAAATCTGTAAGTGGTCTGATTTATAAAACCACCCGCATTAATCGTTATGTCCAACCCTGAAATAGTGTTATCGCTCGAAAGAGATACTGTACGGCTTGTAAGTATAACTACCTTGTCATTGATCCCCGGAATTGAACTTCCGATCTGAAGGGTTCCGCTTGGATCAAGAGTCCATGTGTTAGGAGTGTTCCAGTTTCCTGTCTGATATGAATAATATGTAACCAGTTTACCAGCGGTCCAATCGGTGCTGGCAGTTCCCATATTTGTTGTACCTGTGATAGTGAACGAGTTAGCTCCGAAGCTTGCAGAGCCTGCAGGTGTCAGCCAGTTCCCGGCCCCTGTTCTATACCAGATATTATCGGGAGCAAGTGTAATTTCTGAAGGATCATAGGTAAAAGAAGAGGTGATTGTTTTACCTCCGACTGTGGTATTTACATCCCAGTATCTGTTAACAAAATTGGAACCCAGTGTTCCATCATGTGTTGTATAGACTTTTATCGTTCCACCGGTTCCTCCGCTTAATGCCGTAATGCTCATTGGTGCATAAAACCCTCCTGAACCTACAGGGTACAGAATCGGAAGCGTGGCAGTACCGTTCCTGATTAAAGCGCCGGTACTGTTCGTTTCTATCATATTTGCAGAGGTGAAAGCTCCCTGAATGGCATTTGAAGCGTCATTTGCAACGGTGAGATTATTGGATCCAAGCTGTAATACACCTGTATTAAGGTTAACAATATTATTGACGGTTGTATTGCCCTGCAACGTTTTTGTTCCTCCACCTGAAATTGTCAGGTTCTGATAGTTTGCATTTGCAAAAATCTGTTGCCCACCTGCTCTGTTGTAATTTACAGTACTTCCAGAACCTGCATCTGTATTAAAAACCTGTATTGCGTTGTTAGCTCCTCCCAGGTTAAGGTTGTGAGCTAAAAGGACTCCATTCATAGTAATAGTGCCTGCAATTCCAGTTGATAAATCTCCACCAATATTTACAGTTTTAGCTGCAGTTGTATTGTAAAACAGTGTACCGGAAATTGAAACACTTCCCAGTAGATTGACAGTTTTTGCAGTTGTTCCAAGGTCAAAAATTGTTCCGCCATTTATGGTAAATGCACTGCTTACTGTAAATGGAAGATTAGCCGTTTTTGTGCTGCCGTTAGCTGCAGTAAGATTATAGAAAATGTTGTTGCCGGTTGTTTCTGAGCCGTTAATGAACTGGTTGCCTGCAAGATTAAACGTGAATGTCCCGGCAGTGGCGTTAAATGAACTGGCAGCGTTACTGTTATTGGTAAGGTTTGTACCATTGAAAGTCACATTTGATGATATTGCCAATGAAGCAGGATCATTAATTACTATGTCACCCCCTATTGTTGATGCTGCAGATAATGTTTTTATTCCTCCGGTCGAAATTGTCAGGTTCCTGTAATTAGGGCTCCCAAAAATAGTTTGAGCCCCTGCGCCGTTATAATTAACCACGCTACCATTACCTAAGGTAGTAAGAGTCCCGGCACATGTATTTGTTGCACCAGCAAGATTCAGAACATGTGCAGGTAAACCACTCATATCTATTGTTCCTACGCAGCTTAAGTTACCGGCAACATTAACCGTTCTGAGCGTGGTCCCGAAACTGAGTGTTCCCAGAGTAACAGTAAGATCTTTGTTTACTGTAATATCTCCAAGTAATGTTTTTGTACTACCGCCTGAGATGGTCAGGTTATAATAGGTAACAGCTGCAACATTCTGAATATTACCGGTATAATTGACTAAGCTTGTCCCCGGAGTAAAAGCGCCTGAACTTGAATAGTTTCCGCTTATATTCAGGGTACCGGTAGTAAATGACAGACCTCCTGTTCCCGTTAAATTTCCAGATATGTTTATTGTCTGATCAGCGCCTGCAATTGTCCCTGCTGCTGAAATATCTAAGCTACCGGAAAGGGATAAGGTATTTATAAGTGTTAATGTGTATGCACTGCTATAATTTATATTTCCAAAAACCTGACCCAATCCGGTGGGCGCAGTAGCAGTAAGTCCTGATATATTACAGCTTGAAGCTGCATTCCATGTTGCAGCGGGAATTGCGCCTCCATCTCTGGCATGATTGTAAATGGAAGAAGCTGCACTAAAATTAAGAGTAGCTGCTGAAGAAGTAATTGTTCCACCATTGTTTGTAAATGTACCTGTTACAGTTGTGGTAGCATTAGTTGTATTATAACTATTTGTTAACGCGGTATTTGCATTAATTATTAAAGTACCCGCGACGGAAGCGGTTTGTCCGGCAGGATTGAAGTCAAGTCCGATCTGATTTGCAGCAGTACTGCTAAGCTGAAGTGTAGAACCGAAAGGGATATCAAGGTCTGTTCCTGCTCCTCCCGATATAGTCAGTTGGGACGTTCCTGTAGATTGTAAACTAACATTTGAATTCAATGACAGAATCAGCTTACCTATTGTTTGAGTCGGAACATTAGTTGCAGTGGTTATACCATTATTGTTAAATACTAAAATATCATTTGATAGAGGAGCTAGACGATTCGGAGTCCAGTTAGCAGCTATTGTCCAGTCACCAGGTACACCGTTTTGATTCCAGTTATAGGTTGCCTGCCCCAATGAAACCATCGAAATGGAAAGAAGAGTAACAAAAACTATCGCCCACTTCCTGAGAAAACTTAACCTCGGAATAATAGAAGATATAATTGTTTTGCTATTTACAGTCTTTTCACGAATAATAGCCGCAGAATTTAAACTGGGCAATTTTAAGAATTCAGAAAATGGATTTTTTGATTCCATATATATCAGGTTCAATTTTTTTTAGCAAATTATAATTCTCAGTATACCAAATAATTAACCACCTGCCAATCCTTAAACTCACTCAACAACTGCTGGTTCCCTGATATACTTTCCAAAGAAAGCGAAGATAATAATTTTTTAAACACGTGTAACATCATATTTTTCAAGGTTTTCAACATATTAACATGACTTATAAAAAATCGACTTGGTTGCTTTAAATTATTCAGTTATTCATTTGTACTCAAAACAGACAAAAAGGTTGCAGGTATGAGGAACTAATAATTCTGATTTTGACTAATACCGTTATTTTCAGACTGAATGATGAATTTATTTTGATGAAAAAAGCTTCATGATCTGTCTGAAGACCGAAGTCGGAAGTCGGAAGTCGGAAGTCGGAAGTCCGAAGCTTACGTTTCAGAAAGTAAATTGAACAGGTCAAGATTGATATAGATTATCTCTTTCCCCACTTTCTTTGGGGCCATTATTCTCAACTTCTCCATTTGTTTTAAATATTTCTTGGCAGTATTAATACTTTTTATCTCCTGGCTAAGAAGTTTCTTTGGGCTTATATAAGGTTGTTCAAAAATCTGCTCAACCGTTTCTTTCCGGATATGCGGCAGTTTTTTGCCAATTAACAGATAAGTCTTTTGAAACAGGTTGTCAATTTCATTGATCTTATTGATCGTATATAGAGATGTTTCCTCAACAGCTTTAAGCATGTAAATTATCCATCCTTTCCAGCTATTTAAAGTAGTCACCTTATTCAGGTAAGCATAGTAGTCGTCTTTATTCTCAATTATATAAGCGCTTAAATAAAGAATCGGAACATCCAGGAGTTTTTTCTGAATCATAAGAAGGATGCATAAAATTCTGCCGGCTCGTCCGTTCCCATCCCTGAAAGGGTGTATGGCTTCAAATTGATAATGAGAAACTGCGAGTTTTATCAGAGGGTCATAAGAAAACCTTTTATCATCGTTTATATAAGTCACTAGATTGTCCAGTTTTTCTTTAATTATGGTTTCACCTCTTGGCGGAGTATAAACGATAGTGCCACCAAGCGTACCACTACCTCTTTTTCTGATAGTTGTTTCTGTTTGTGCCGGGCGGATATCATCCTGTACCTCCTTGATTTGATGATAAATACCGATCATCAGATTTGTACTGAATTTCCCGTTTGAATTTATTTCATCATAACCTTTCCATAATGCCTGACGATATCTCAATACCTCTTTTGCATTTCCTTTTAATCCTTCATCGTTTCCGGAGAGCGCTTTATAAAGTTCATCATCCGTTGTAAAAATATTTTCTATTTCCGTACTGGCCTTTGCCTCCCTTAGTGCAATAGTATTGACCAGCATAGATTGATTGGGGAGTTTTTTTGCCAGTCCTTTTAATTCTGCTAAGGCTTTGTTTGCTTTATTAACTGCTTTCAGGATTTCCACAGTCACAACTTTATCATCCGGTGGAGGTAACTCAGGTAACTGATTATAAGGCTGATTCCGGTCGTATTGAATCTGCTTTGACATTATTTATTGCTTTTGTCAAAAATAATATATATTTGACTAATAAAACAATATTTTGTCAAAATAATATAGATATTGACATTACCTACGATTAATAACTCTTCCTTGACAGTAAAAACATCAACTGTCAAATTATGGCCCTTTTTGACAGATAAATAATGGAAGCAAGGACAAACACTGGAGTGGTGCAGTGTCTCCCAAAACTACTTACGGGCAGGCTTTTGCAATCTCAAAAGTGAGATTCACTTTCGATTAGCCTGTAAGTCCTATGGTAATAATCCAGAATATATTCTTTACCTATTTGTAATTCAATAATATTGTTAGTATTAAGTTATGTCATTCCTCATTCCTCATTCCTCATTCATCATTCCTCATNNATTTCATTTTTCAATAACTCCAGATGTCCCCGCGCTACCGAAGGCAGATCAGTTTTTTTCAAATCAACCATCATTGTTTGCATATCATAAGCAGCACCCTGAGGTATATACACAACATTTACCGTACCTGGATTTAAAAATGAAATCATCTTTTCAACAAATACCTTCTGAAGATTTCTGCGATAAAGATCAATTGATTTATGCTCCAAAACTTCAGACATAATGCCGCTCCTTAAATCCGAAAACAATTCATCGATATTATAGTTAGAGCTATTCATTCCTCCGGTCTCAATTAATCTGAAGATCTTATCCCCCGCAAGAACATTATTTAATGTTGCTTCCTGCAATCTTTTTAAAGCATCAACTCCCTGATCAGGTCTGATTCTTTTCAGAACATCCTGATTTAGGATCCAGGTCGGTGTAATAAAGATCTGTCTGTTTAAAAAGCTTACAGCATCCTTTTGTGTTTCACGGGGAACTACTTCAAAAACATAACCTTCAGAATCATAGGTTTTTGGTGTATCATATATACCTCCAATGTTTTTAGTTACATGACCCATATAAAGGCGAAACTGTCCCACGAGGTTATCATAAAGCTCCGCCAGTTCTTTATAAGATTCACCATCTTCCTTACTCCATTCTGGTAGTTTGGGAAGGATTCGCTGCAGATTTTTAATCCCGTATTCTGAGGCTTTCATTGCATTGTCCCCCAGGTCTTCTGTCTGATACCTTGGATTGTAGGGGCTTATTTCTGTGCCAAACTCGAGTCTTGGATTCTTCATGGCTTCTTTGGTCAATGTATTAAGAAGTTGCTTTTCTTTATTTGCATTTTCCGCATCAGCAAAATAGGAATACCCCCATTTTATAGCCCATACATCATAATCACCAATTCGTGGTATGAAATCGGTAATACCATCTTCCGGCTGGGCAACATAATTAAACCTTGCATAATCCATTATTGAAGGTGAATTGCTGTTTTCAGCGAGCCATTTTTTGTCACGTAATTTTTCGACTGGTGTTTTTGAACTGGCACCCATATTATGCCTTAGCCCCAGTGTATGGCCAACTTCATGTGAAGCAACAAAACGGACCAGCTGTCCCATCAGCTCATCGTCGAACACCTTTCTTTGTGCCCGCGGGTCACTGGCAGCTGTCTGAATCAGATACCAGTTTCGAAGCAGCCGCATTACATTATGGTACCATCCAACGTGACTTTCGAGAATCTCACCGCTTCTAGGGTCACTTACATTCGGACCATAAGCATTCTGAATATCTGAAGCAAAATAGCGGATTACCGAAAAACGTGCATCTTCCAGACTCATGGTTGTATCTTTCTCATTCCAGTATTCGGCTCTTATTGCGTTTTTCCAACCTGCTTTTTCAAATGCCGGCTGCCAGGCATCTACACCCTGCTTCAGATACTTCCGCCATTTTACAGGAGTAGCCGGATCTATATAAAACACTATTGGCTTCTTCGGTTCTATCAGCTCGCCTTTCTTCTGCTTCTGAGCATCAGCTTCGCTTTTTGGCTCAAGCCTCCATCTTTCAACAAATACTTCATCATCAGACCTTTGTGAACTTTCTCCAAATGTTTTTCTTGATATTGAAAAATACCCGACACGAGCATCAAAATATCTCTTTCGCATTATATTCTTAGGCAAAAGAAGCATTGAAGTATTAAATTCCATGGTAACAAATCCCGCATCGAGCCCTGCCGGAAGATATTGCCCCACCTGAGGTGTAGGGGTTGGTGATGGTGGGGACGGAGGAGTAACCGCGAAGGTTTTTATTGTCCGGATTTCCGTGTTGCCGGGAAAAGTATGGATCTGTTCAATAAATGAACGGTCGGTTTGTAATGCGGCCAATTTCATATATTGCTTTGCACTGGGATTAATTGAAAATACCTGCGGATCTCCTGAAAAATAACTGGTAATATCAATAACCGAAGATGTATCTTTTCTAAGCGCTTTTATGTCGAATGCGGCAACAATAGGATCTTCATTTGAGTTTTCAACCGCCTGATACATTGGTTTTGTGCTGTCGGGACTTGTAATAACTATCGTAACAGAACGAAGGAAAATTTTGTTATTAAGCCCTTTTTCCCATCTCACCATTTGCCGGTTTACTTCTTCTCCTCCAAAGATACTGCCACCTGCTGCAGTTTTGGAATAACGAGTAACTGTCATTATGTCCCTCCCTAACAGAGAGTCAGAAATTTCAAAGAAATACTTATCATCTATTTTATGAACCGTTATCATACCCTTCCAGGTTTTTGCCTTGTCAGTAATTACCTGTTTATAAGGCTTTGGACCTAGTTTGGTCGAATCGCTAACTGGTTTTGAATTTGACCTGGCATCAGTTGAAGTTTTGGACTCACCCGGTTTCTTTTCTGTTTGTGATAAAGCCGGATTAAACATTAAGCTCAGGATAAATAATCCTGCCAAAAAAATAATAATTGAATTCTTTTTCATCTTTAATGGAATTTAATATACCCAAACGTTTGACAATTAGTTACATTAAGTGTTTTACAGAGTATATCAAAGTTATAGTTATTTACTTAACTTAAGTCACATTTTTAAACTTTTTAAGATAGCGACCGAAAAGGGTGAAATATTGAGCAGATAAAAAAGGAAACTAATAAGAATTTATGTGTAATAACTATAGTAATTTCCGTGTCTTTGCAATCTAAAATTTCTTTCGTTGAAAAATAGATCATCATATCGGTAATAAGATTCTGGATATTTATTTGTTACATTTTTTTTGCAGAAATGAAAATGAAATCTATATTTGCACTCGCTTTCAGGGGGATTAGCTCAGTTGGTTCAGAGCATCTGCCTTACAAGCAGAGGGTCGGGGGTTCGACTCCCTCATCCCCCACAAACAATGAGGGTGTCTCCAAAAGGCACCCTCTCATGTTTTTGTGATTTTTGAACCATTCCCCCATGCCACTATCTTAAAAGAGACAATTCTTGATTTTTCTCTTTCGTATCACTTTGTGTTGTACTTTGTGATCCTTTGTGGTTCAATAATTTAGGTTTTACCACAAAGGCACACAAAGGTTGCACGAAGGTTCACAAAGTATTTTTCGATAATCACCAATTGAAAGTGAATCAGAAAAACTACTTCTTTCTAATTACAACAGAAGCAATTACAGAGATCAGGAGAATAGATATGATCACAAGAAGCGAAATAAGTATCGGAATATCATAATAATTTGAAATACACATTTTTACACCAACAAATGTAAGTACAAAGGCTAGACCGATCTTGAGGAATCTGAAATAATCCATTATACCCGAGACCATAAAATACAAAGAACGTAGTCCCAGTATCGCAAAGATATTTGAAGTATAAACAATGAANNGTTGCATACAATTTTAAGTTCTGTTTTACAAAAAATTTATCTTCATGCGTTGTTTCGGTGACAGGCAAAAATTTCCTGAAAAATCTCACAACAGGATTCTTTTGAGGATCAACCTCGATATCCCCGCTGAATAACATCTTAATCCCGGTTATAACAAGGAAACCTCCAAAGATGTAGATTATCCAGTGGAATCTGACAATAAGAGCGACCCCCATAAAAATGAATATGCCTCTCATTATCAAGGCGCCAATTATTCCCCAGAAAAGTACTTTATGCTGATATTTCTCATCAACCTTAAAAAATGAGAATATCAGAATGAATATGAAAATATTGTCGACACTAAGGGAATATTCGATCACATAACCGGTAAGAAACTCCAGGGCTTTTGTTCTGCCCATGTCTAAGTAAATCAGGATATTGAAAACAACAGCAAGAGTTATCCATACTACCGTCCAGATGACCGCCTCTTTAACCGGGATTTTATGCGTTTTTTTATGAAAAACACCCAGATCAAGTATCAGCATTGTAATTACAAAGACATTGAATCCGATCCAGAAAACAAGATGATCTCCCATCTAAATAGATTAATAAGGAAATTTGATGTCAGAAATAATTTGGTCAAAGATAATTTTGATTTCATTCAAAACAGCAACCTGACCGGAATCATTTCTGAAACTTTTTTAACTTTACCCTCCAAATTAATTTACTTCACTTCGATATGTCAAAAAACATCAACAGGAAAGAGTTCCTGGTCAAAACACTGACAGGTATTGCCGCTATGGGACTTATCCCTGAACTTATTAACGGAGAAAATCAGGATGTTTCACACCAGAGGAAACTTGGAAACACAGGCATCTTAGTAAGTCCGCTGTGCTACGGAGCAACCAGGACTAATGACGAATCACTTATCAAATATGCTCTCGAAAAGGGAATGAGTTTTATAGATACCGGTCGTGCATATGGAAACGGTAACAATGAGAAACTTGTTGGCCGTGCAGTTGCGGGAATTAGGAAAAGTGTGGCTATACAATCGAAAATTGAGCTGGGATTATCAGAGCTGCCTTCAAAAGGGAAAGGTAAAAAAGGAGCTGAAGAGATAAGAACTGTTCTGTCTTCCAGGCTTGAAGCAAGTCTGAAAGCTATTAATTCCGAGTATTTTGATGTGATGCTTTATCACGATGCCCTGGATGAGAATCTCCTTTTTCATAATGAGACAATGAAGTTCTTCGATGAGATGAAAAAATCCGGAAAGATCAGAGCACATGGATTCTCTACACATAATGACAGGATGAACTTACTTTCGAGAAATAACATTGAAGGATTTTATGATGTAATAATGGTTCCTTTTAACCATAAAGGTTCATTTACTCACTCAATAACAGGAGAATACGCTAAGTGGGACCAGGAAAAACTTATCTCACTCCTCACAGCAGCCTGGGAAAAAGGGAAAGGCGTTATCGCGATGAAGACATGTTCAGGAGGACCATATTCTTCTTCACCTGATAAAAAACCTGATTTCATGGAAGCTGTAAGGTGGGTACTGCAGCATAATTTCATAAGCGCAGCAGCGGTTGCAATGGCTAACTTTGAACAGATAAATGAGCATCTTCCATTGCTGAAGATCTGATTTTTTCTATGAAAGATAGCTCCCGTAAGGCTGCCGGATAGCTTCAATCATTGCTAAAAAGTTTTCAATTGGCGTATCGAGCTGGATATTGTGCGTAGGACTAAGTATTAAACCACCATCCCGTCCTATTGTCCTTATCCTTTCAGCCACCTCTTTTCTGACGGTTTTAGGATTGGTAAATGGAAGAGTATTCTGCTCATCAATTGTCCCCCATAAACACAATTTGTCCCCAAATTTTTTCTTAATCTCTACCGGATCCATACTCCGCGGCTGAATCGGATTAAGTATATCTATTCCGATCTCAATAAGTTCAGGGATAATCGGGATTATATAACCATCTGAGTGATAGGCAATTTTCACTTCAGGATTTATCTTCTTGAGTGAAGCGATGAATGTCGCCATCTTCTCCTTAAAGTACTTTCTCCAGATATCGGGTGAAATAAGCATCCTGTTCTGTGAACCAACATCATCACCAATCCAGATCATATCCACTCCCATATTGACCAACTTTTCTGCCACTGCAAAATGATAGGTCCATGCAATATCAAAAAGAGCATTTACAATATCAGGATTAACAATGAAATCGATGAACATCTGTTCAAATCCTCTTAATGCCCATGCCGTTTCGTACATTGTTGTAACCGCAACACCAACGATCCAGTATTCATCTTTGTACTTCTTTATAAGGTGATCTACACCGGTATATAATTCAGGTTTGAAAGGATCTGGCGGTTTATATGATGATATTTTAGATTCATCCGCCAAAGGGTGGCCTACAAGTTCAGTGTAGATGCCTTTCCCGAAGGGTGTATTATATTCAGTCGCTTTTCTGAGAACTCCCCACTTGTCATTAAATTCTTCTCCCGGAGTATAAATGATCTTCGTCTCATCTGTCCATCCTACCCATGAAAGAAGCATATCCTGATCCGTGAGAAATTCAAGGTCAAGATTGATTACACCCTCCGGTTCAGGTTTATAAGTGTATTTTTTACATTTAATATAATATTCCCTTAAACGCCGGTTGAATTCGGGGGTAAAACAGACCTGCATCGGACACCTGTCGGGGATTTCATGGTTCAGCGAAGCGATGACCCGCTCCCGATGGGTTAGTGGCATATTTCACTGATAATTAAATCTTTAAATCTTATTTTACTGATACAAAACATTTAACCGGTACGGAATATTTGTTGTCAATGTCGGGTATACTGTCACTGTTAGTGTCTTTCATCTGCATCAGGAATTCAATCAGTGCCAGCCACTCCTTTCCTTCCTGGACTCCGCTTTTTTTACTATCCATGTCGATAACTGCCATTTTCATATCAGTTACTTTCCTGCCTTCAGCATCTTTGGGAACGACATTTATAAGACCAAAGCTCTTCTT
Organism: Bacteroidales bacterium; assembly: GCA_003155705.1. Lineage (GTDB taxonomy): Bacteria > Bacteroidota > Bacteroidia > Bacteroidales > VadinHA17 > LD21. Next base: position 53,036 of record PMEC01000243.1, on the reverse strand, counting down.
TTTAATAATGCCAATGAATTCAAGCATATAAGAATCGGCCGTTATGGAATAAAGTGTCTTATTTTTCCTGGAAAAATCGACATTCACTTTTGTCCCGTCTTTTTTCACAATTTCAATTTTCCTGATTTTTTTAAAGAAGCCTTTATCAGGGTTATATTCTACTCTTATTCCAGAATAAAAAATATAATTTTCAGGTGCTGATTTATAAGCAACCTGCAGTATTTCAAGAATATTTTTCAACTCTTTTCCCGTAACATACAATCTTGAAAGAGCATAGCCGGGTACATCATCGCTGCCAGAACCCAGCGGCATAACCCTGAAGATATCAGGGGCACAGATTTTTCCAGGAAGTATCTTTTCAAAGATCATACCAACCGCAACCATGCTCAGATCAGTTCCCAGCGGATTATGCTTATTTACATAATATTGTATCGCATCTGCCACAAGAGGGCCAAGGTTACTGCCTTCAAAATCCCCATTTTCTTCACACTCAAGCTTAAACCCTGATTCCGCAACGGGTTTATCATAGATCATTCCAAGAGGTTTAAGTACATCTTCAGAAACGAGCTCTTTCTGATGTTCTACCAGATCATTTATTACCCGGTCACCCATTATCCTGTCGTCAACAGGGAGAAGTTTATATTCGTCAACTTTTAAGGTGGTGCCGTTCCATGACAGGGAGAGCCTGCCGACAAATCTACTATAATCTCCGGCCTGGACAATCGGAATACCTTTTACCATAATTGGCTTATCCAGTTGCGTATGAGTGTGTCCTCCAACGATCAGGTTGATACCCTTGACATTTTCAGCAAGTTCCACGTCTTCACCATCCCACTCTCCTTTTTTATCCTTAGTAACTCCGGAATGTGAAAGACATACAATTATATCACATTTTTTATCTTTGAGTTCCTTAACCATTCTCCTTGCAAAAGCAGTCTGCTTACTGAATTTCACAGGAACTGATTTTGGAGCATCTTTTGCTGCATTTATCCCAATTAAGGAGAAGAAACCTACTTTGAGTCCATTGATATCAATAACCGTATTTCTGCTGAGAACATTATTCCTGAATAGGTCTTCGAGTTGATCATCTCCGGTATTCTTTTTATCAAAAACAGAATTACCGATAAGAATTTTAGGTATTTCACCCTGATTCAGCGCTGATCTTATTATTGAAGCAAGCTTGTCAGGGCCAAAATCAAACTCATGGTTTCCCAGGCAGCCAACGTCATATCCCATTTTTTTCATCAGATGAAGCTCGATACCTGTCTTTACTTCAAGCGCCTGAAACAGAGTTCCCATAAGAAAATCACCTGCATCCACCACAATTGTATTTGAAGGTGATTTTTCTTTCTCCTCCCTTATTAAAGCTGCTATTCTGGCAAATCCTCCGACTGTTTTGTCATCATTAATACTTAATGGAGTGTAGCTTGATTCCGGACCATAACCTGTCAGCCTGGAATGCATATCGTTGGTATGCAGAATTATAAGCTTCTTTTCAGTCTGGGAAAATATCGGACTAAAAAAAAGAGAATAAAAAACTATTATGAAAACTCTTCTCATTGATTCCCTTTTCCAGAGATAAAATTAGTAATAATTGTCAATAATTATTGCGAAAAAGTGCCTGAAAAGTATGTAATGCATCTGCAACAACAAATGTACTTCCACCAATAAATATCATATCATTCTTACCCGCATTTTTTCTTGCGGCCTGAACGGCAATCGCGACATTATCGAATGAATCGCCTGTTAATCCAAAACGTGATGCATCAGTTTTAAGGATGTTTTCATCCAGTGCCCGGGGAACTGAAGCCTTCGTGAAATAATAAGTTGCATCTTGCGGAAACAGTGGGAGTACTCCGCTCAGATCCTTATCATTTACAAAACCAATTATCATATGAAGTTTTGCTTTCTGTATTCTTTTTATCTGCTCCAGTACGTATTCCAAACCTTCCCTGTTATGCCCTGTATCACATATAATTAATGGTTCCTTTCCAAGAATCTGCCATCTTCCCTGAAGATCGGTATTTATAATAGTCTTCCTGATCCCCTCGGTAAAATTATCGGGTGAAATATCGAAAAATCTTCTTAGGATATCGGTTGCACAAGCGACAACCGGAAGGTTATTTATCTGATAATCACCACCAAGTGGTGTTTCACCGCAGATTTTGTAAGTCGTATGTTTCAGTGANNCAGCCTTCTCTGAGAATACACTTTTTGTCGAGTCAAGCTTCTCACCGATAACAACCGGAATATTTTTCTTAATGATCCCTGCTTTCTCTCCAGCAATTTTTTCAAGGGTATTTCCAAGAAGATCCATGTGATCATGTCCGATGTTTGTAATTACCGATAATAAGGGAGAAATAATATTTGTAGAATCGAGTCTCCCCCCAAGACCTACCTCAATTACAGCAATTTCAACTTCCTCTTTTGCAAAATGATCGAACGCCATAGCTACCGACATTTCAAAAAATGAAGCCTCCACTGAAATTAATACCTCTTTGTTTTTTTCCACGAATGAAACCACCTTTTTTTTGGGTATCATCTGCCCGTTTATTTTGATCCTTTCCCTGAAATCTTTAAGATGAGGCGAAGTATAAAGACCCGTTTTATAACCGGCTTCCTGCAAAACAGACGCAATCATATGTGAGACAGAACCTTTGCCGTTTGTTCCTGCCACATGAACTGATCTGAACTTCCTGTGAGGATGATTAAAATATTCATCCAGTTTCATTGCATTACCTAGGTCAGCTTTATATGCTGCCTTACCAATACGATGATAGACAGGTAGTTGGGTGTATAAAAATTCGATGGTTTCTTTATATGTCATGGTTTATTCAGGGTGTGAGGTGTGAGGTCTCTCCATTCTCACGTTTACTTCAACTCTTGCAACCTTTCAACTTCTCAACTTTTCAACTTTTCAACTTTTTTCATTCCACTTGTTCTTCCTTATCTTCTCAGGTTCAAACCTGGAAGGTATTTTTTCAGAGATCTTAACCGGTACACCAATAGAAATTATTGAGACCGGATGTATATGTTCCGGTAGTCCGAATATCTTTTTAATTGCACTCTTTCTTTCACTTCTTGGTTCAACTCCCAGCCAGACTGCTCCAAATCCAAGGGCATGAGCTGCCAGAAGGATATTCTGCGTTGCAGCCGAGCAATCAATAACATAGTATCCGGGACCGTTTTGCAACTTTTCATCACCGCAGACAATAATAGCATGACTGGCTTCTGAAAGCATAGATGAATATGGATGAACCTTCATAATAGAATTCATAATTTCCTTCTCATCAACAATGATAAAATGCCATGGACGCCTGTTATTTGCCGATGGAGCATACATGCCGGCTTTTATCATCGACCTGATTGTCTCCTCATCTATTTTCTCACCTGTATATTTCCTTATGCTGCGCCTTGATAACAATCCTTCGAAAAGTTCCATTTTGTTCAGTTTTGATGCAAAATAACATACTTTAAAATTATATAACTTAATTCATACATATAATTTCATTGATTTTCAAGCGATTTTGAATATCTTATTCATGCTAACCAATAGTCCTTTAAAATTATATAAAAATATATCTTTAATTTTGGTTAATTTTAGATCCGATGAAAAGTAACGATGTTTGTAGCGTAGTGAACTGATTATAAATTACTTAATGATGAAAAAGAAACATAATAAAAAACTATTTATAATAGATACCAACGTTTTGCTTCACGATTATAAATGCATTTACAATTTTGAAGAAAATGATGTTATCATTCCTATTGTTGTCCTTGAGGAACTTGACAAGTTCAAAAGAGGGAATGACCTTATAAATTTTCATGCGCGTGAATTCACAAGGGAACTTGACAAATTATCTGGTGATATGCTTTTGACAGCGAACATCCCTCTGGGTGAAAACCTTGGAAATCTTCACATTGAAACAGGAAGGGAATTCTCAGAGAAAGTTAACCAGTCCTTTCCGGAGAAAAGTCCCGACCACAGGATACTTGCGATTGCAGATTATGTAACCACATCCAATAAGGACAAAGCTGTAGTGCTTATTACAAAAGATATCAACCTTAGGATGAAGGCTAAATCTCTGGGAATCATTGCTCAGGATTATGAGAACGACAAGGTGGCAAATATCGACGACCTCTATAAAGGAATTAAAACCCTGGAAGGGGTCGATCAGAATCTTATAAACAAACTTTATGAACTGCCCGAGGGAGTAAACGCTTGTGAATTTAAGCTGGATGCCGAACTGACAGGACATAAATTCTACATCCTGAAGAATAACGGAGCAAGCGCCCTTGCTCATTACAACCCTGTTAATAAGTTTATAAACAGGGTGATGAAACAGACTACCTACGGGATAGACCCCAGAAATGCAGAGCAGACCTTTGCTCTGGAAGCTCTTTCAAACCCCGATGTCCAGCTTGTCTCTTTAACCGGGAAAGCCGGCACAGGAAAGACATTACTTGCACTGGCTGCAGCATTGCAGCAACACAAAAGATATAAGCAGATATTCCTTGCCAGACCAATCGTTCCTCTTGCTAACCGCGACCTTGGTTTTCTTCCGGGGGATGTCAAGGACAAGATGGACCCATACATGCAGCCACTCTTCGATAACCTAACTGTAATAAAGCATAAATTTAGCCACCAGAGTCCTGAATTTCTGCGTATTAACGATATGATGAAAGAGGAAAAGCTGGTTATTACTCCGCTGGCATATATCAGGGGAAGAAGTCTTTCAAGCATCTTCTTCATTGTCGATGAAGCTCAGAATCTTACACCACACGAAATTAAAACGATTATAACCAGAGCCGGTGAGGGTACCAAAATGGTGTTTACCGGAGATATTGAGCAGATTGATTCACCATATCTCGATACCGCTTCCAACGGGTTGAGCTACCTCTCCGACAAAATGAAAGGGCAGGACATATTTGCCCATGTTAACCTGGTAAAAGGAGAACGAAGTTTCCTTGCCGAACTCGCAAGCAAACTTTTATGAAGATAGATAAATAAAAACCGTTAACTTTCAGGAGCAAGAGACCTCATGAGATCATAACCTGATGTCAGAAATCAGAAAAAAAATTGCATTCCACACTCTCGGTTGTAAACTGAATTTTGCCGAGACATCGACTATCTCCAGGTCATTTCCGGAAGAGATGTTTGAAAGAGTATCAGCTGCTGAAAATGCCGATATTTATATAATCAATACATGTTCTGTAACAGATATTGCTGATAAAAAGTGCAGGCAGGCAGTTAAACGATTCATTAACAGATCGCCTCACGCATTCATTGCTGTTGTCGGGTGTTATGCCCAGCTCAAACCTCAGGAAATATCGTCAATCCCGGGCGTTGACCTGGTACTGGGAACATATGAAAAATTTGATCTTCCAAAATATATTGCCAACCATAAAAAAAATAAAAGTGCGGAAATACACTCATCCGATCTTCCTTCATCGGAAAGCTTCAGTCCGTCATATTCAATAGGAGACAGGACCAGGTCCTTCCTTAAGATTCAGGATGGATGTGACTATGGTTGTGCTTATTGCACTATCCCAATGGCAAGGGGAAAAAGCAGGAATCCCGGAATAGATTCAATTGTTGAAGATGCAAAAAAGATTGCCGCCAAAGGAATAAGAGAGATTGTGCTCACAGGGGTTAATATCGGAGATTTCGGAAAATCGACAGGTGAATCATTTGTCAACCTTCTCGGGGCGCTCATAAAAACTGATGGGATTGAAAGGATAAGATTATCATCTATTGAGCCCAATCTTATAGGTGATGATCTGATTGAGATGGTAGCTGAAAACAAAAAACTTCTGCCTCATTTTCATATTCCTTTGCAAAGCGGAAATAACAAAATCCTTGGCCTCATGAGGAGACGTTATAAAATCGAACATTTTGCCAAAATAGTCGAAAAAATCAGAAACCAGGTTCCGTATGCAGGTGTAGGTGCAGATGTTATTGTAGGTTTTCCGGGTGAAAATGAAATCGATTTTGAGGCTACCCGTTTATTTCTGGAAAATCAGCCACTGTCATATCTTCATGTCTTTTCATATTCCCCCCGGCCAGGAACGATTGCGGCAGCTTTACCTAGCGCAGTAACTCATGCCACAAAAGAGAAAAGAAGTAAAACCCTGATTGACCTTTCTGAGAGCAAACATCTGGAATTCAGCCAGATGAATATAGGTGAACAGGCAGAAGTGCTGTTTGAAACGACAAAAAACGAAGGTATGATCACGGGATTTACAGAGAATTATCTGAGAGTTGAATCTCCCTGGCAGTCAAAACTGGCAGGAGAGGTTATTAAGGTCAGGATAGCCGGTATAGCTGAATCCGGAAGATTAACTGTTGATATAATAAATTAGAATATGGATCTGAAAGATATTTGCAGTAAGGTTGAGGATATTGCGGCAGAAACTGCAGCTTTTATTATGAAGGAATCTGAACGATTCAATAAAAACCTTACGAAAACCAAAGGGCTTCATGATTATGTGAGCTATGTTGATATCGGAGCGGAAAAGATGCTGATTGAAAAACTGGGCAGGCTTTTGCCAGAAGCAGGTATTCTTGCGGAAGAAGGGACCTCTCCTAAGAAGGGAGCTAAATTCTGCTGGATTATTGACCCGCTTGATGGCACAACCAATTTTCTTCATAGACTGCATCCCTTCTCAATAAGCATTGCTCTAAGTGAATACGACGATGTAATAGCAGGAATCGTTTTTGAAGCTGGTGGAAAAGAAATATTCTCTGCCTGGAAAAATGGCGGAGCCTGGCTCAATGGGAAAAAGATAAATGTATCTTTATCAGCTGATCTCTCCAATAGCCTGATTGCTACCGGGTTTCCTTATAAAGATTTCGGCAGGCTGAAAGACTACCTGAAAAGCTTCGAATATTTCTTAAGAAACAGCCAGGGTGTCCGACGAATGGGCTCGGCTTCCATTGACCTGGCTTATGTTGCATGTGGCCGGTTTGAAGCCTTTTATGAGTATGGTTTAAACCCGTGGGACGTGGCTGCCGGAACAATCCTCGTAAGAGAAGCAGGAGGTATAGTAAGCGATTTTTTCGGCAATGAAAAAAGCCTGACAGGAATGGAAATAGTTGCTGCAAATAACCTGGTTTATAATGAATTTCTTGAAATTGTAAGTAAATTTATGCCAAAAAGATAGACAGGTATTATGGGAGCAATTGGATTTTATCTGTTTTACGGAATAAGCTGGATTGTCACTCTCCTTCCTTTGAGTATTCTATACCTGTTAGCGTATTTGATTTTTCTGGTTCTGTATTATTTTCCATCCTACAGGAGAAAAGATGTTGCAATCAATCTGAAGAATGCTTTCCCGGAAAAGAGTCCTGATGAACTCAGGAGTATTGAAAAAAGATTCTATAAACATTTAGCCGACATAATAGTTGAGACATTAAAACTCGAACACATGAGTACGAGATCGTTAAAAAAACGTTTCACAATCACTAACCCTGAGATCATCAGGAGAATCCAGGATGAAGGAAGGGATGTTGTTGCGATCTGTGGTCATTATAACAACTGGGAATGGATGACTTCATTCCCTCTTTTTACAGATATTAATTGTGTTTCAATATATAAACCCCTTACAAACACTATGTTCGACAGGTTTATGAACGGACTGAGAGTCAAATACGGAATGTCTCTTACTCCGATGTCGAATGTAGTCAGGGAAATTATTAGTAACAGGAAAAAAGGAATAAGTACACTTTACGCTTTTATTTCTGATCAGACCCCGGCAAAAGGTGATATTAAATACTGGACTCAGTTCCTAAACCAGGAAACACCGGTTTACCTGGGAGCTGAGAAAATTGCTGCAAAATATGACATGGCTGTCGTCTTTTTCAAAAATCAGAAAATTAAGAGAGGACATTATCACCTTACCCTTGAACTGCTTTTTGATCATACGAAAGGTTTGCCGAAATATGCAGTCACTGAGGCACATGTGCGAAAACTTGAAGAATTAATCATCGAAAAACCGGAGTACTGGATCTGGAGCCATCGCCGGTGGAAGCATAAATCGGAGCTGCAATATGGCTAAAGTCGCAATTGTCATACTCAGTTGGAACGGTATAAGTTACCTGAAGAAATTTCTTGGGGTTGCGGTAACGAATTCATCATCACCGGGAACAGAAATCTTTGTAGCTGATAACGGTTCTACAGACGGGTCGGCAGAGTGGGTAGAAAACAATTTTCCTACAGTAAAACTTATCAGACTCGATAAGAATTATGGATTTGCCGGAGGTTATAATCTTGCCCTTCAGAAAATCAGTGCTGAGTACTTTATCCTGCTTAATTCAGATATTGAGGTGACTCCGGGCTGGACAGATCCTTTGGTATCATTCATGGATGAACATCCGGANNGGAAGAGTTTTTAATTATGTTGAAAGAGATTCTGGTCAATACGATTCTGTCAAAGAGATCTTCTGGTCGAGCGGGGCTTGTATGATTTTAAGGGCGAAGGCATGGGAAAAATGTTCAGGATTTGATGCAGATTTTTTTGCCCATATGGAAGAAATTGATCTCTGCTGGCGTTTTCACAGAGAAGGCTTAAGGGTGTTTTTTGTTCCTGACTCGGTTGTTTTCCATGTTGGTGGTGGAGCTCTTCCATACAAATCACCATTCAAAACCTACCTGAATTNNTTTCTTTTGTACAAAAATCTCCCTCAGCGCAAATTTCATAAAACGCTATTTATCAGAAAATTAATCGATGGCTTAGCTATTTTATTATTTATCTTTTCAGGGAAATTTGTACATGTCAGATCAGTCTGGAAAGCCCATATGGATTATTACAGACATTTAGCCAGTCTGAAAAAACAAAGAGAATCTTTAAAAAGTCTTCCTAAAACAGAATTTTCAAATATTGTTTTGAACAAGAGTGCAGTTTTTGAGTTTTATATAAAAAGGAATAAAACCTTTGAAAAACTCAAAATGAATATCTGATTAAAAATGAACAGACGCAGCATGTTAGTTTTTTTTGTAGTTGTCTTCGCAATATATTTTCTTACCAACTTTTATATATTTCTCAAAGGATACAGAATAATAACTGATTCAGGCAATTTCAGATTATTTTATACTATTATATATATAGTGCTTGCCTCAACTTTTATTGCCGGTAAAATATTTGAAAGAAACCACTCTTCTGTATTGACTGATATCCTGAATATTATCGGCGGTTTCTGGATGGCTTTCATGCTTTATGGTTTTCTTTCGTTGCTGTTATCTGACATAATCTTTCCAATTACAAGGATCACGGGCCTTTTATCCGTACATGGAATACCATTATTCAGGAAATGGTCGTTTTTGATGACTTTGACACTTTCAGCCGGACTAATAATATATGGTTTCATTAATGCTATTATACCTGTTGTAAAAAAATACGATATTGTTATAAATAAGCCTGCCGGTGAAATTAAAAACTTCAGGATTGCAGCCGTTTCAGACATTCATCTCGGAAGTATTATCAGGAAAAGAAGCATAATAAAACTATCGGGTATGCTTAAAAAGATCAATCCCGATGTTGTTCTGTTGCTTGGCGATATTGTAGATGGTGAGATCGGTCCTGTTCTGAGAGACGATCTGCTCAGCTATTTCACCTGTCCAAAATGCAGGGATGGTTTGTATGCGATTACGGGAAATCACGAATACATAGGTGGCGCCGCCACGACAATTCCCTATATTGAAAAACATGGAATTAGAATACTTAAAGATGAAGTAATAACTTTAGATGGTGGTATTCAGCTGATAGGAAGGCTTGACAGAGATGGTGCCAGATTCAATAGAAAAGAACGCCTTCCCCTGAGTGAACTTATGAAGCAGGTTGATCTCTCGAAGCCCGTTATTCTTCTCGATCATCAACCTCTAAGGCTAAGTGAAACAGTGAAGGCAGGTGTTGATCTCCAACTATCGGGACATACTCATAATGGACAGCTGTGGCCGATTAACTATATAACCCAAATGATTTATGAGATTAGTTATGGATATAAGAAGATCGGTAATACGCAATTTATTGTCTCGTCCGGGTTTGGTTTATGGGGACCGCGGGTAAGATCTGGAAGCAGAGCGGAAGTTCTGGAGATCAATTTAACCTTTTCAGATTCAACTTCTCAGCATATAAATTAGAGCAGATCATATATCTTCTCCAGTCCCATTCCACGTGAACCTTTAACGAGGATAAAGCTCCCTTTTACAGGTTTAGATACAAGAAAATCTTTAAGACTTCCCGCCTCCGGAAAAGATATGTATCCAAATTCTTTTGCATGAAGAGAAAACTGAGGTCCAACTAGAAATACATCCCTAGCTCCCTTTAACTTCAGATCTTTCAGAATATTAATATGTTCCTCAGTCGCTTTTTCACCCAATTCCAACATATCACCAAGGATAATAAGTTTCTTTTCAGAATTAAGTTCATTAAAAGATTCAAGTGCTTTTCTCATACTTTTCGGGTTTGCATTATAAGAATCACAGACAATGGTATTATTTGGAGTTACCTTGATCTGTGATCTGTTGTTTCCCGGAACATATTTTTCAACTGCATCAACGATATCAGCCATTTCAACCTCAAGAAACAGTCCTGTAGCAATTGCCGCTTGTATATTCTCAATATTGTATCTGCCAAAAAGATTTGTATTGATTGTATAGGTTTTGTGTTGATATTCTGCAGAAAGTTTAAGATATAAATCTGATGGCATCTGCTCAATCAGGAGATCAGTTCCGGTCGGATCAGAATAAGGGACAGCCCTGTTTACAAACCTGAATATTTTTTCAGTAAGAATCTGGTTTTTATCATTAAATATAGCTATTCCGTTAACTTTTTTCAGATACTCATATAATTCAGTCTTGGCTTTAATTACTCCGTCAAAAGATCCAAATCCTTCAATATGAGCAATTCCTATATTGGTTATTATTCCATAGTCGGGCTTGGCAATCAGGCAAAGAGTTCTTATTTCCCCGATATGATTAGCACCCATTTCGACAATCATCATTTCGGTTTCAGGAGGGGCTGAAAGTATTGTGAGAGGAACTCCGATATGGTTATTCAAATTTCCTTTTGTATAATGCACCTTTAACTTTCTGGACATTATTGCCGCAATCAACTCTTTGGTGGTTGTTTTGCCGTTAGTACCTGTAATGGCAAGTAAAGGAACTTTAAGCTCTTTCCTGTGATGAGCAGCCAGTGCCTGCAGTTCAAAAAGGCAATCGTCTACCAGGATCGTGTTGTCAGTCTCATATGGTGGATCATCGACAACTGCAACAGATGCACCTCTTTCCAGAGCTTCTTTAGCATAAAGGTTGCCATTATATTTACCGCCCCATAGGGCAAAAAACATTTCACCATTTTTTATTGTCCTGGTATCGGTTGAAACCCCTTTGGACTCCTTAAACAAGTTATAGAGCTGGTCAGTTTTCATGATTCTAAAAAAATGCCTCATTATGAAACCATAATGAGGCTTATCATTGTTAAAAAGTTTTCCTATAAGCCTGATGGGCTACCCACTCTTATCATAGCGCATCTGAAACCAAGATCGTCACGTGATTCATTCTGATCCAGAAATCTTCTTGATGAAGGATTCAGCCAGTAAGCCCTGTCTTTCCATGAACCTCCTTTGTAAACCCTGGCATTATCATTTATAAGACTATTATAATCCATTGCTCCAGCGTCCTGTGGATACATGCGTGTTGAAGTTTCCTTATCTTCTAACTGGGCCGACCAATCAATTTGATCCAGGCTTGATTTCTGATCCCCATCTTTATAGTTTCTATAGTCACCTTTTCTATAATTATACCTTTGTGCAACATCCTTAGGTTTAACGGTATCAATAAACAGGCGACCCAGTTTATCTTTCTGTACAACATTGCCGTTTGCATCCCTTTTCAGATCGGTATAAACGTTGCCCCTGAAGGGATTAAACTCATCAACATCTGTCGAAGAAAGAGGGCGATAAACATCAAGTACCCATTCATTCACGTTACCTGCCATGCAATAAAGCCCGTAGTCGTTTGGCCAATATGATTTAACATCAACCGTGATAGCTCCATTATCATTAAGACTACCTGCAACGCCCATATAGTCACCCCTGGCACGAACAAAGTTAGCCATCATCTCACCACGATATTTTTGTGACGAATTCCTGACGTTGTGACCATCCCATGGATATATTCTTCTCTCATAGACTCTTTCCTCGAAAGTATTTCCTTTCAGAGCATATGCAGCAAACTCCCATTCTGCTTCCGTAGGCAGCCTGTAACGTGGAAGAAGTATGCCGTCTTCAAAGTTTGTTTTTCTTGTGGTATTGGCACCGCTCAGATCAGGACGCAATCCTTTGTCATTTACAGCCCCGTCATATAGTCTGGCAAGATATGCTTCCGTATTAAAATTATTTTCATTTAACTGGTTGGGATCAAAATTCAGTTCACCTTCATCAATTAGTATCTGTTCATTTACACGGTCAGTCCTCCAGAGGCAATAGTCACTTGCTTTCACCCAACTTACTCCCACAACAGGATAATTATTATAAGAGGGGTGACGGAAATAATACTCAACATATGGATCATTAAATCCTGCCGGGCTTCTCCACACCAGTGTATCAGGAAGATGGTTTCTGTAAACTTCCGGACTAGCCTGATAAACCCTTCTCAGCCAGTAAAGGTATTCACGGTAGTCAACATTCTTTACTTCTGTTTCATCCATGTAAAATGAAGAAACAGTTACGGTTCTTGGTACATTGTTCCAGTCAAACATAACATCCTGCTGGACACGCCCCATCCTGAAAACGCCGCCTTCAATCAGAACAAGTCCTGGCCCAGTCTTTTGATCAGCACCAACAGCAACTTCAAATCCGCCATTATCCGGATCGTTATACCGCCATCCGGTTGTAGAAGAAACTTCCGAATCACCTTTTTTCTTTTTGAACAAACTGCAGGACGAGAGCAATAATACTGCAACTAAAATAACCGGTAAAGCTCTGAATCTGTACATAATTATGTTTGTTTTATGGCTTTTAACAATATTCAAATATACAAAAATAATAAAAACATTTTTTTTATCATCAAATATAACTACAATTTAGGAAAATTTATTGTTTTAATAACTTTTCTTTTATCAACATAATTTAAACTAAAAGCCAGGCCTGCCTGATGCAAAAGTGATAGCGGCACCATTCCGTTACCTGAGGCAATATTAAACCTGTAGTTATAGAAGAAAAGGAACCTGCCTTCCTTTAGTGAGCAACCTGCCTGTAAATCAATATCTTTCACACTGTTCAGAAGTAAAACTGCGCTTAACGACAATGAATTGTTCTCCAGTGAGCCTCCTGCTCCCAAACTATGGTACCTGCCCTGTGACTCTGCCATAATCACCGGTCTGATAAAAATCTGATGGTTTTTATCGAGGTCAAATTTTCCTGCTAAATTCAAAACCAGCTTTCTTTCAATCTTATCAGTCTGAGATCCTGAACCGGCAAGATCAGGAGCAGCTAAATGATTTAGCGCCAGTGCTGCGATAAATCTTTCACTGATTATCATTACTCCTGTACTTATATCAAATACTGCATGACCTTTCTCAGATATTGATTCTCCGGAAGCCAAAGATTTACCGTTCAGCGGATCAATCTGATCTGGCAGAATAATTCCTCCTATATTATATCCCCTGTAGTAACATGAAGCAGCCAGACCGGCATTAATGAAAATATTCTTATCAGCCTGAAAATGATATGCATATGATACACCTCCACGCAAATCGTTGATTATTCCTCCCATATAATCATCTGTCAGAAAAAATCCGGCTCCTCCATGTATTACAGGAATAAAAGAATCATATGAAACAAAAACTGAATGCAGGTTAAAATTATTTCCGGGGTAGAAGTTCAGGTAAGACAACCTTAAAGTACCATCTCCTTCGCTTCCGGTAAATGCTGGATTATTTATCAAAACTGTTTGATAACCTGGCCCATAATCAGTCTCCTGCCCCTTGATTGTCAATGCAGTGAGAAGAACTGCAAGGAATATCAAGCTCACTTGTTTAGTCATCTCTTATTGTTCTGCAATATCAACGCGAAGTAAACGTTATTATTTCAATCTCTAGCAGTTACAAAAAAACAAAATAAGTTAGCAATCAAAAAGCACATTTCTATCTTTGTCCGTTAATATGAAGAGTTTTTTTTCAATACTGATACTTTTTATCATAATTATATCGGTCCCCCAGGTTTGTGCTCAAACTGGTAAGAGTGGTTATGTAGCTCGTTCTGTGCTCGCAGACGGACAATGGTTCAAGATAGCAGTTACAGCAGATGGAATTTACAGGATTGATTACTCAAAACTAAAGCAATTGGGGTGTTCAAATCCCTCGAATCCAAGGATATTCGGAAATAATTGGGGCCAATTATCATTTTATAACGATGACCCAAAACCTGATGATCTGAAAGAGATTTCAATTCTCCTCGTAAAAGGAAGTGATGGAGTTTTTAATGAAGGCGATTACCTGTTGTTTTTTGGAATGGGTACCCATAGATGGAAATATGATGCATCAACCAATAATTATAACTTTGTCCGTCATAATTATTCTGATACTGCATATTATTTTTTAACGACATCTTCAGTCCCTGGAAAAACTATTGTAAATGCTCAGGCTATTGCAAGTTCCGCCGGTTACAGCTCTTCAGAATACGACGCCTTGTATAATCATGAAGTTGAGTCAGAGAATCTTATCAGATCCGGCAGGGAATGGTATCAGCCGATTTCCACGCTTACCGATATATCAATTAATCCCGGATTCACTGATATTAGTACTTCTGAAAAGATGACATATAAGATCAGGGTCGTTGGAAGAGCTTCTATCCAAACACTCTTCAGGCTTTACGAAGGCTCAAATATGCTGTATGAAATACCCGTTCCTGGAGTCTATCTTCTTTCATCAACAGGTACTTATGCCAATATTTCAGAACTCACAGGTTCGTCATTCCCGTCTTCTTCTTCATCAACTTATACAATGAAATTTCTTAATAACGGAGAACAGGGTGCACTTGGTTGGATTGATTATGTTTGGTTACGCGGAAGAGCCCTTACCAGCTTCTCAGGAAAAACCCTGGAGTTTTCTGATGCACAATCTGTTCAGCCTGGTAGAGTTACAGATTTTGCCGTAAAAAGTGCATCATCCACCATTAATGTATGGGATGTTACTGATCCATTTAATATTAAAAATGATAGCTGTACTAAGACAAGTGATGGTTTCAGATTCAGAGCACATACAGATAGTCTCAGGACTTTTGTTGCTTTTACAAACGATAAAGCAATTACTCCTGTGATAAACCCCGTACCAGTACCCAATCAAAACCTGCATGGATCAGAAACAGCTGATATGGTGATTGTTACGCATCCTCTCTTTTATTCATATGCAAAAAAACTTGCAGCCATTCATCTCAATAACAGTGGATTGCTCTCCCTGATCGTGACACCTGCGGAGATTTATAATGAATACTCAGGAGGAGTGCCTGATATTGTTGCCATCAGAAACTTTTTAAGGATGAAGTTTATCAATCAGTCAGGGAGCAGTCACCCTTTGAAATATCTTTTGCTTTTTGGTGATGGATCTTATGAGAATAAAACTTTCCCTCCAAAAAATCCCAACTTTGTACCAACATATCAGTCACAGAATTCCACTGTTATTGTTTCATCATTTACATCCGACGATTTCTATGGCTTATTAAGTGATGGTGATGGGGAAGCTGATGGAACAGAAGATGTCGGAATAGGACGTTTTCCCGTATCTGATACCATTCAGGCAGGGATCATGGTCTCAAAAGTTGCCAGATACCTGGATGCAGGCAGTACCGGCGCATGGAGAAATATGATTTGCATTACTGCCGATGATGAGGATTCCAATACACATATGCTCGATGCGGAAGGTTTATCTTCATTACTTGACAGTGATTATCCTGCTTTCAATATTGATAAGATCTATCTTGATGCTTTCCGGCAGATTACTTCCGTTAACGGACAGTCATATCCGGACGTCACCAATGCCATTAATAACCGAATCAATTCAGGCTGCCTAATTTTTAACTATATAGGACATGGAAATGAGATCGGGCTGGCACAGGAGCGGGTTGTAAAAACTGAAGATATTAATTCATGGAAAAACAATTCAAAACTTCCATTGTTTATTACAGCCACCTGCGAATTCAGCCGCTTCGACGATGCTGAATATAATTCACTTACAGGGGAATATACCGGGAAAAATTCTGCTGGTGAAATGGTTCTTCTTAATCCTGACGGAGGAGGCATTGCTCTGATGACAACAACACGCGTTGTTTATTCTGCCCCTAATTATACCCTTAACAGTAATATTTATAAATATGCCTTCACGAAGGACCAAAATGGGAATGCCCTGGGACTGGGAGATATAATAAAACTTGCAAAGCTTAATTCCGGGAGCGGA
Source organism: Bacteroidales bacterium (assembly GCA_003155705.1). GTDB lineage: Bacteria > Bacteroidota > Bacteroidia > Bacteroidales > VadinHA17 > LD21. The sequence continues at coordinate 36,584 of PMEC01000243.1, read as the reverse complement.
CAGAATAAGAGGAATTTTCTGCTTCTTGGTGATCCTGCAGTCAGGCTGGCCTACCCATGGCACGGAAAGGTTGTCACGGATTCCATTGATAAGACTTCTGTAAATCAGCCAATTGATAGCCTTAAAGCTCTCTCACTGATAACAGTTTCAGGTCACATAGAAGATAATAATGGCAATGCTCTGAAAGGTTTCAACGGAGTGGTTTCTCCTTTGGTTTATGATAAATTAAGCAGCATAAGAACACTGGCAAATGATGGCGGTTCAGTGATGAACTTCAATCTCCGGAACAGTATTCTCTTCAGTGGTAAGACTATGGCTTCAAATGGAAAATTCACCTTTACATTCATTGTACCTAAAGATATTGATTACTCATTCGGAAAAGGCAAGATAAGCTACTATGCAAATGAGGGCAATAATGATATGGCCGGATCATTTACCGATCTTATTGTAGGTGGATTCAGTAATTCAGGTATATTGGATACGACCGGTCCACTGATCAAACTATATCTTAATGATACACTTTTCAAAAACGGTGGAATCAGCGATAAAAATCCTGTCATGCTTGCTGTTATTGAGGACAGAGGAGGCATTAATACCACCGGAAATGGCATAGGCCACGATCTGACAGCATTCATAGATGATGAAAGAAATAGTTCCTTCGTTCTTAATAGTTACTTCGAAAATGATTTTGATAATTATATGAAAGGCCGGATTGTTTATCCGCTTGGCGAGATGAAATCAGGCTCTCATTCACTGACACTCAAGGCGTGGGACAATTTCAATAACTCTTCAGAAGTATCTGTTAAATTCATTGTTAGGACAGATGAGGGATTTATAATAAATAACCTGCTGAACTATCCAAATCCTTTTACTGATATGACAAATATAACAGCTGAACATAACAGACCTGATAAAAATCTCATGATCAGGATAAATATTTACAGTCTGAGCGGTAAAATAATCAGGATTATTGAAACAACTTTTGAAGCGACGGGATATAAACTTCCGCCTATTATGTGGGACGGCAAAGGAGAGGGCGGAAGAAAGGTAGGGAGAGGCATTTATCCTTATTCAGTGACAGTTTCTACAGAAAATGGTGAAATTGCCAGAGCATCTGGAAGAATGGTCATTTTATAAGTACTACACAATAATTTAGGGAAAAAATTGTTTTATATTTGCATAACCTACCTAAGAGAAATTAGGAAATGAAGAAAAAGACCATAGAGATAATACTGTTTTTTCTGGCCACAACTACCTCTGTCAAAGTGTTTTCACAGGCTAGTTCGGGGGAGATTAATGCTATTCAGACTGTTGTACCATTCCTTACTATAGCTCCTGATTCGCGGGCAGGAGCTATTGGAGATGCCGGTGTAGCTACTTCCCCTGATTGTTACAGCATGCACTGGAACCCTGCAAAATTTGCCTTTATTGATGGAAATGGTGGAGTAGGCATATCATATGCCCCATGGCTGAGAACCCTTGTTCCTGACATAAACATCGCTTATCTTGCCGGTTATGGCAGAATTGACTCCAAACAGGTCATCAGCGGAAGCCTTCTTTATTCATCACTTGGGGACATTCCCTTCACCGATGATTTTGGGAACCTTCAACGCAACTTTAAACCAAATGAATTTGCTATAGACGCTGGTTATTCACGGCTTTTCAGTGAACACTTTTCCGGCGGTATTGCCTTCAGATTCATATATTCCAATCTTACCGGCGGATCATATACCGGTGGTACAGCTACAAAACCCGGGATATCATTTGCTGCAGACCTTTCAGGCTATTATCACAAAAACATTGAGATTATGAGCAAAAATGCCATCATTGCATTTGGACTCAACTTTTCAAATATCGGTTCTAAAATGAGTTATACAGACTCAAAACAACCCGATTTCATCCCAATGAATATGAGACTTGGCACTTCCGGAACAATAGTACTGGACAGTTATAATAAACTCACGCTTACTATTGATCTTAACAAGCTCCTCGTTCCCACACCGCCAAAGTATGACCTTGACGGGAATATTATTGCAGGCAAGGATCCCAACGTATCTGTCCCTGTTGCAATTTTCCAATCATTCTATGATGCACCAGGAGGCTTTATAGAAGAGCTTCATGAGATAACGTATTCATATGGAGTGGAATACTGGTATAATAACCAATTCGCAATAAGGGGCGGTTATTTTAATGAAAATGCAACAAAAGGTAACCGTAAGTATTTTACTGCAGGGGCAGGCTTCAAAATGAATGTTATTTCTCTCGACTTTTCCTATCTCATGCCTCTTTACCAAAACAACCCTCTCGCTCATACTTTGAGATTCTCTATCTCTTTTGATTTTGACGCGCCAAAACATGGTTCAAAAACCAAGGAATCTCAAACAAACGGATGAGCTACAGGGTAGGCCAGGGCATTGATTTTCACAGACTTGAGAATGGTCTTGATTTATGGTTGGGCGGTATTAAAATACCATCAGAAAAAGGATGTGTGGCTCATTCCGATGGCGATGTCTTATTACATGCAATTTGCGATGCCCTGCTTGGCGGTGCAGGATTAAACGATATTGGTCACTATTTCCCTGACTCAGATTCGAAATATAAAAATATTGACAGTAAAATTCTGTTAAATAGGACGATGCAGATTATACAAGAGAAAGGCTACAAGGTCGAAAATATTGATTGTACGATCTGTCTGGAAAAACCTAAGATAGCTCCATATATCTCTGATATGAAGGAGGTTATATCAGGTATAACAAACATATCTCCCGAAGATATTTCAATCAAGGCAACAACCACAGAAAAACTTGGCTTTGCAGGCCGCGAAGAAGGTCTGGCAGCTTTTGCAATTGTCCTTCTTGAGAAATCAGGTAATTCTCCGACAGTCAAATAACCTCATCAATAAGCTTATCATCAGCAATATACGGGAGAGTTATTTTTAATTCAGGAGTCCGTTTCATCTCCCTTTCAATTGCAAATCTTGCTCCCTGGTTTCTTGCCCAGCTTCGACGTGCTATGCCATTGTTTACATCCCAGTGGAGCATCATTTTCAGGTTCTTTTCTGTTTCCGGTGTTCCATCCAGGACCATGCCAAAACCGCCATTTATCACCTCTCCCCAGCCAACTCCTCCCCCGTTATGGATTGATACCCAGGTTGCTCCGCGGAAGCTGTCGCCAATTACGTTGTGAACTGCCATATCTGCCGTGAATCTGGAACCATCATATATGTTTGAGGTTTCCCTGTAAGGTGAATCGGTTCCCGAAACATCATGGTGATCTCTTCCAATAACGACAGGAGCTGAAATAATTCCCGTAGCAACCGCATCATTGAAAGCTTTCGCTATGGCTATTCTTCCTTCAGCATCAGCGTACAGAATCCTTGCCTGGGAGCCGACAACAAGCTTATTCTTTCCAGCTTCATCTATCCAGTGAATATTATCAGCCATTTGCTGCCTTATCTCTTCAGGAGAATTCTTCATAATATTTTTAAGTGTCCCGGAAGCAATCCTGTCTGATTTTTCCAGATCTGAGGGATCATTCGAACAACAGACCCATCGGAATGGTCCGAAGCCGAAATCGAAATACATCGGTCCCATTATATCCTGAACATAAGATGGATATCGGAAGTCACCGTCTTTACCCATCACATCTGCACCTGCTCTTGATGCTTCAAGGAGAAATGCATTGCCGTAATCAAAGAAATACATTCCGTCCTCTGCGTGCCGGTTGATAGCGGCTACCTGCCTGCGCAATGACACTTTAACATACTCTTTGAATATTTCAGGGTCAGCTGACATCATTATATTAGATTCATCAAATGTAAGTCCGGCCGGGTAATAACCTCCTGCCCAGGGATTGTGGAGAGATGTCTGGTCCGAACCTATATCAACCTTAATACCTTCATCAGCAAACCTTTCCCAGAGTTCCACAACATTGCCGCTATATGCAATCGATGCAACTTCACCCCGTTCACGGAGCTGTTTTACCCTTTTTACCAGAAGGTCCAAATCTGATATTACCTCATCGATCCATCCCTGAGAATAACGTGCTTTAATTGCTTTCGGATTTACTTCTGCAATTACTGAAATGACGTCAGAAATTTTTGCTGCTTTAGGTTGTGCACCTGACATTCCGCCAAGTCCGGCTGAGATAAATAATTTTGGTCCGTCATGTTTAGCTTCTGTCTTTCTTACAGCATTTAAAATAGTTATTGTTGTACCATGAACTATACCCTGAGGTCCGATGTACATATACGATCCTGCGGTCATCTGTCCATATTGTGAAACTCCAAGGGCATTGAACTTCTCCCAGTGGTCCTGAGAAGAATAATTTGGGATTACCATGCCATTGGTTACCACAAGTCTTGGAGCATCTGTATGCGACGGGAAGAGACCCATCGGATGTCCTGAATAGACCACAAGAGTCTGTTCATCAGTCATTTCTGACAGATACTTCATAGTGATGCGATATTGAGCCCAGTTCTGAAAAACCGCACCATTACCTCCGTAGGTGATGAGCTCATCAGGGTGCTGAGCTACAGATTGATCGAGGTTATTGCTTATCATCAGCATAATTGCAGCTGCCTTTCTGGAAACACAGGGGAATTCATCTAGATGTCTGGCTTTTATCTGATAATCAGGTTTAAAGCGGTACATGTAAATTCTACCCCAATGTTCAAACTCGGATGCAAATTCCATAGCCAGAATTCTATGGAATTTTTCCGGAAAATATCTGAGAGCATTTTTTATTGCCAGCTTCTTCTCTTTAAGAGTAAGAATATCTTTTCGTTTCGGTGCATGGTTCAGACTGTGATCGTATGGTTTAGGATCCGGAAGTTCTGAAGGAATACCTTCACTAACCTGTTTCTTAAAATCACCTGATGTCATAAGAATATCGTTGAAGAACAAAGTTAGGGAAAAATATGATAATGAATCTGTGATCTCTGCCAGCATAAATCAACCTCACCCTAAATCCCTCTCCCAGGGGAGAGGGACTTAAATCATTGATTATCTTATTATTTCTCCCCTTCTCTCCTGCCTTGCTCTGCCGAAGCGGCTACGCGAAGGCGAAGGGAGAAGGGGCTGGGAAATGAGGTTAAACAAAAAGCCGGCATATTTGCCGGCCTGTCTAACTTAATATTATGATTCTTGTCTTTCTACTTTCTACTTTTATATATGACTCCCACTTATAATTTCATCATCAACGAGAATACGTCCGCAATATTCACATACTATAATCTTCTTCCTAGATTTAATATCGAGCTGTCTTTGCGGCGGAATCTGATTAAAACAACCTCCGCAGGCATCACGCTGGATTGATACTACAGCCAGTCCATTACGTGCATTAGTGCGGATTCTTTTATAAGCGGTAAGGAGTCTGTCTTCAATAACTGCCTGAATTTTATCAGATTTTTTATAAAGACCCTCTTCCTCCTTCTGCGTGTCGGAAATGATCTCATCGAGTTCCGATTTTTTATTATCAAGGTCTGCCTGACGGTCGCTTAATATAGTTTCAGATTCACCTATTACAACTTTCTTCTCTTCAATCTGAAAATTAAACTCTCTTATTTTTTTGTTGAATAGTTCTATTTCAAGATTCTGATATTCAATCTCTTTACTTAAAGAATCAAATTCCCGGTTGTTCCGGACATTCTTCTGTTGTTCTTCATATTTTTTAATAAGAGCTTCAGCATCTACAATCTCATTATTTTTCTTTGCAACTGATTTATCGAGATTGGTAACTTCATCCCTGAGGTTGCCTAATCTTGTCTCAAGTCCTGCTATTTCATCTTCCAGGTCCTGGACTTCAAGAGGCAGTTCCCCTCTGAGGGTTTTTATCTTATCAATCTCTGAATCAACAAGCTGAAGACTATATAAAGCTCTAAGTCTCTCTTCTACTGATATTTCAGGCTCATGTGATTTTATTTTTTCCATTATTACAAATAGTTTATCGGATTTGTATTTGTTTCTGAAAACCGGATTGCAAATGTAGGGAATTTTTTGATAATTAAATCGTATAATATTTCTGTCGAATATTTTTCACTTTCATGATGCCCTGTATCAACCAGTAATATTCGGTTTCCAGCATTAAAAAAATCGTGATATTTTATATCTGAAGTGACAAAAACATCAGCACCGGCTTTGATAGAATCGCCCAGAAGGCTTATACCAGCGCCACCGCAGAGTGCCACCTTTTTTATTTTCTTCCCTGATAATTTTGAATATCTGACTCCTTCAGCTTTAAAAATATCGGAGAGAAAAAATAAAAAGTCTTTTTCCCCAAGCGGTTCCGGAAGCTCACCCACACACCCAAGACCAGCTGCATTATATTCATTTTCAAGAGAATATATATCATAAGCTACCTCTTCGTAAGGATGGGAAGCTAAAAGAGCCATTATTACCTGGTCTTTCAAATGTGACGGCATAATCGTTTCAAACCTAATCTCTTTTTCAAGATGAAATTTTCCTTTCTCCCCTGCATATGGAGTTGTGTTTTCTCCTCCCCTGAAACTTCCGGTCCCAGCCTGACTGAAACTGCATTTATCATAATTACCGATAACCCCTGCTCCTGCCTCAAAAATGGCTTCCCTGACTTTTTCAAAATGACTTTCCGGAATATATATAACAAGCTTGTACAGCCTGTTTTTAAGCGGTGACAGAACTTTAATATTTTGAAGATTAAGTTTATCAGCCATTTTTCTGCTCACTCCTGCATTAAGGATATCAAGATTGGTATGTGAAGAATATATTGCTATTTCGTTCTTAACAGCCTTTAATAAAATCCGTTCAATGTGCGTATTGCCGGTTAATTTTTTTAAAGGAAAGAAAATGAGAGGATGGTGCGTAATTATTAAACCACAACCTATGGCAATGGCTTCATCCATAACATCTTCTGTTACATCTAGCGAGATTATGGCTGCATTAATATCATTTTCGGGATCTCCAACCTGTAGTCCGCAATTATCATAACTCTCCTGAAATGAGACCGGGACAGCTTTGTCGAGGTATGAACTTATATCTCTTACTTTCATCTTTAAATGATTTTTAGATATTATCCCGTATTTCCAGAAGTATTCCTTTGATATTCTTCAGAGACTGGCTGATTTCGTACTTATAATCAGTCTCTTCCCATTTCGCTGAAAGCTGTTTTTTAGCGCCTGCCAGTGTCATTCCTTTTTCTTTGAGTAGGTGATGAATAATCTTCAGGTTTTTAATATCATCCGGCATGAATAGCCTGTTTCCTTTCTTATTCTTGCTGGGTTTCAGAATACCGAATTCGTTTTCCCAGAATCTGACTGTCGAAACTGGAACATCCAGCATTTCAGCCACTTCACCGATGGCGTAGAATAGTTTTTCGACTTTTTTCTCTTTATATGGCATGACTTTTACTTATAAAATATTTTCCCATCATCAGATACATTTACCTCACTATCAGGAATATCAAGAGCATCAAGCATTCTTATCTTTTTTATTGCCCGGGACAGGCTGTCTGTTCTCACAAGACCGTTCTGAGACTGATATATCGGGATAATTCTTCCAGACAAAAACTTCCCTGTTCTATCGACTTTCAGCTTTATAATAGGTGCATATCCGTTCGGACCCAGTATATTAAAACGTCCATATGTACAAAAGTTCCCCAGACTGTAACTTATGAACCTCTCCTTGTAGACTTCAATTGCTCTTGTAACATGAGGACCATGACCGAAGACAACATCTGCTCCGCAGTCAACCATCCTGTGTGCAAAATTATATACATTACCTCTGTTTTCTCCGTAAAATATCTCATCGGTCTTTGGAACTCTCTGAAAATCTGCCCCCTCAGCTCCACCATGGAATGAGACAATGACGATATCACATTTTTTCGAAAGCACTTTCACAATAAAAGCAGCTTCAGCTGTATCTGTCAGATTTAATGAACCTGCAGTAGGAGAGAAAGCTACGAAACCAAAGATGACAGAGTCTTTACTGAAAATTGAATATGGGTGTTCAGTCAATCCCGCATAATTAATGCCAAGAGAATCGAGAAGCCTTTTGGTTCTTATTGCTGCCTTCAATCCAAAATCGCCAAAATGGTTATTTGCAAGACTGATTATATTGAATCCTGCATCGGACAGAAGTCCGGAATAATTCTCAGGCATCCTGAACAGGTAGCAGATTGAACTATCCCGGCATGTTTTAAAAGGTTCACCTTCATTCAGGAAAGAGCCTTCAAGATTACCGAAAGTAATATCTGATGACCGTAATGTATCTATCAGATAATCAATGAGTCTACGGGGATTATTACCGGGTGGAAGGTAACCCGGCGAGGGAAATAATGTCCCGAACATCATATCACCTACTCCGGTTATAGTTATTGTTTTTTCAGCATGAGATGTATCGTTGCTCTGGAGAAAAGAGGCAGCAAAAGAAATGCCTGGATTAGCAACAGTAAAACAGTTTATTACAATTACTGTGGCTAGAAAAAGATTTAAACCCCTCCTCATAATGAATTTAAAAACTCCTAATCAAACGATTGTCCGCTCCTAGAAGCAATCTCAACCAGTCTTTCATAATCTGCAGCAGATAAGTCATTGAAATAATAGTTAGAAGGATCAACCGGAACATCATTAAGATGAACCTCATAATGAACGTGAGGTGCAAGGGATAATCCGGTACTTCCCACAAAACCAATAACATCACCTCTTTTTACTTTCTGCCCCTTCCTGACATTAAATCTGTCCATATGAGCATATAGTGTTTTATATCCGAATCCATGATTAATTACAATATGTTTACCATAACCTCTTTGATCCGTAATTATACTTTCAACAATACCATCGCCTGTAACATAAATATCGGTTCCCAAAGGAGCAGTAAAATCCATACCGTAATGGAACATAGAAATCTTATAAACCGGATGAATTCTTAATCCAAAACCGGAGGCAGTCCGGGTCAGGTCCTTATTTGAGATAGGGATTATTGCAGGCATACATGCAAGCATATCTTCCTTCTTCTTTGCCAGCATAATCAGATCATCAAATGATCTTGACTGCACATAAATCATTTTTGTAATTTTATCGAGTCGTCGAGCAGTTTCCTCCACAACCTTCGAGTTATCATAACCTTCAAGCTCTTTATATCGGTTAACTCCACCGATACCTCCTTCTCTCAAAGAAGCAGGTATTGGTTCAGCTTCAAAAATAGTGCGATACAGATTATCGTCGGTCTGTTCAAGATGTCCAAGAACCTTTTCCACATCATCCATACCTTTATTCAACAATTCATACTGAATAGTCAACTGGGCGATTTCACGTTTCAGTGCTTTCTCCTTAGGTGAATCCACAAATGATGTAAAAATTAAACCATAAATGGCTGCAACACACAATGAACCAATCAAATAAGCTAGAAATCGAAGAAAGACAGCTTTGAATCCAAGCCGGATCTTGTCGAAGCTGAGAGACTCAGGATTAAACTTATATTTTGCTGGTGCCATAATGAGGCAAAGATAGTCAATTTAGAAAAAAACGAAATAAGGATACTTTTATGAATCCAAATTAAACTATCAATGAATGAGAAAAGATTATCTGAATTTTGATTTTGAGGCAAATGCCTGAATCATTTCATTAAACTGCTCGTTAGTAAGATCTCTGTTAAAATAATAAATAGGATTCACGTGCTGACCAAACTTTTCAATCTGGTAATGGAGATGAGGTCCGTTGGATAATCCAGTACTTCCACTGATACCAATAAGATCACCCCGTTTTACATTTGTTCCCTTTGCAACCCTTATTTCGCTCAGGTGTCCATAGGTAGTCTGCAGACCATATCCATGATCCACCACAATACAATTCCCGAATCCCCCTGAGTTCCATCCTGATTCAATAACCGTACCGTCACCTGTAGCATATATATTTGTTCCATATGGAACTGTAAAATCCTGGCCCCAATGCATTCTTGGTGTACCCAATACCGGATGAATCTGGCGGAATCCAAAACGGTCACCAAGACCGTATTTCGGATTAACCGGGCTCATCCAGGGCATGTGATCCATCTCAGTTTTCTGCTCTATAGATTTTTCATTGATAGTTTTAAAGGATTCCTCCTGAACATTTGCCATATTATTCAGGTTATCAAGCTTTTGGTGAGTAGAGATTATAAGAGAAGAGTTGGATAATCCTTCCAGGTCCCTGTATCTGTCAACTCCACCATAACCCGGTTTTCTGAAGGATTCAGGCAGACTGTCCATATTAAGAATCGGCCTGAAACGTTCTTCGTCGGAGAGTTTCAGATAATCCATTGTCTTAAAGGCATTTTCATACCTCCTGTCAAGCAGTGAATACTGAAGCTTCATCTTTTCAATATCCTCTGAAAGTTTTCTTTCTTTGGGCGATCCAAAACTGTTCTCAAACAATGTTAAATAAAAAACAGAAACTACAAGTGAAGCCGCAAACCATAAAAACGTTCTTAACAGCTTTTGCTTCCAATGAAGTCGAACCAGCTTGTACTGAAGGTCAGATGGGTCTAGGATGTATTTTCTGTGCCGCATCAGGGAATTTTACTTTTCGATTTTTAATATGGTATCGGACAAATCTAAAGTAAATAAATTAATTTTACAAGCCAAAATTCAGGTATATTTTTATAACTCAACGATAATTTAAAATGAAGGCAAAGGAGCTGAGGCAGAAATTTTTTGACTATTTCCGATCAAAAGAACATGAGATTATACCCTCGGCTCCGATGGTGATAAAAAACGATCCGACCCTCATGTTTACTAATGCCGGGATGAATCAGTTCAAGGATATTTTCCTGGGAAATCAACCTGCAAAATTCAAAAGAATTGCCAATTCACAGAAATGTCTGAGGGTGTCCGGCAAACATAATGATCTGGAAGAGGTCGGATATGATACTTATCATCATACAATGTTTGAAATGCTTGGAAACTGGTCTTTTGGTGACTACTTTAAAAAAGAAGCAATTGAATGGGGATGGGAGTTTCTGACAAAAGAGCTTAATATACCTGAAGAGAGACTATATGCTACAATTTTCGAAGGCAGTGAAGAGGATAGTGTCTCAAGGGATGATGCTGCCTACGGTTACTGGAAAAACTGTTTCTTAAATCCTGTAAACCACATAATTGAAGGCTCGAAGAAAGATAATTTCTGGGAGATGGGAGAAACCGGTCCATGCGGCCCCTGTTCAGAGATACATATCGACATAAGGGACGATCAGGAAAGAAAAAGAACTCCCGGACATCTGCTTGTTAATAAAGGTCATCCACATGTTATCGAGATTTGGAACCTGGTTTTTATTCAATATAACAGGAAGGCTAACGGGGAACTGGATCAGCTTCCTGCCAAACATGTCGATACAGGTATGGGATTTGAAAGACTCTGTATGGTGGTTCAAGGCAAAAAATCAAACTATGATACCGATATTTTCCAATCAGTAATAAAAGAGATATCCGTCATCACTGGTAAAAAATATGGTGAAAAAGATACCTGGGATATAGCTATGAGAGTAATCGCCGACCACCTGCGCGCTGTCTCTTTTTCAATTGCCGAAGGCCAGCTTCCTTCAAACAACAAAGCGGGTTATGTTATAAGAAGAATCTTAAGACGTGCCATAAGATTTGGTTATAATAATCTGGGCATAGAAGAGCCCTTCATTTATAAACTTGTTCCTGTTCTTTCTAAAAATATGGGGGATCATTATCCCGAATTGAAATCAGGTAAGGACCAGATTGCCAGAATTATACATGAGGAAGAGATTTCATTCCTTAAGACTCTTGGAAAAGGTCTGAAAATGATTGAGAAAATGATAGAGGATAACAGAAAGACCCATACTAAGATCTTCCCTGGTAAGGTCGCATTTGAATTATATGACACCTTTGGGTTCCCGGTGGACCTTACTCAGCTTATTCTCAAAGAACATGGAATGACTCTGGATCTGGAAGGTTTTGAAAACGAAATGGATAGTCAGAAGGAAAGATCAAGGGAAGATGCATCGACGGAGTCTGGCGACTGGCATATTGTGAGTAATGTTGAAGGTACGGAATTTACGGGATATGAAAAAACGGAAGATATTGTTGAAATAACCAGATATAGAAGCGTAAAGTTAAAGGCTGAGACTTTTTTTCAGCTGGTATTCAACAAAACACCATTTTACGCTGAATCAGGAGGTCAGGTTGGAGATACAGGAGTCATAATTGCCGGAAATGACAGAATAAGTGTAAAAAACACACTTAAAGAGAATAATCTGATTATTCACATAGTATCTAAACTGCCATCTGATCTTACCACGCAATTTAAAGCCCTGGTTGATAATGAGAAACGGAACATGACTGCAAATAACCATACTGCCACACACCTGATCCATTTCGCATTACGTACCGTCCTTGGAACACATGTTGAACAGAAGGGTTCACTGGTCACTCCTGAAAAGCTTAGGTTCGACTTCAGCCATTTCACCAAAATGACTAAAGATGAAATAACTAAAGTTGAAGAAATGGCAAACAGGATGGTAAGAGAAAATCACAGGCTGAATGTTATTGATGGAATTTCTAAGGAAGAGGCACAAAAAATGGGCGCTATGGCCCTTTTTGGAGAGAAATATGGAGACAAGGTAAGAGTCGTTGAATTTGGCAGTTCAATTGAGCTTTGTGGCGGCACACATGTTCATGCAACCGGAACCATTGGCCTTATTAAGATCATTTCCGAAGGAGCGATAGCGTCAGGTATACGCAGGATAGAAGCCGTAACAGCTTCTAAGGCAGAAGAGTATATTAATAGTAAATTAGATTCCCTTGATGAAATTACTCAGCTTTTAAAAAGTACGGGCAATGTCACTGAGAATGTCAGTAAGCTTGTTGCCGAAAATTCAATCCTGAGAAAAAACATTGAAAAATTCCAGGCTCAGTCAGCAGCATTAGTTAAGAGGTCACTTGAGGAAAAAGCAATCAACCTCACCTCATTTCGCCTTATATCTGAACAGATTGAGGTCGATTCCGTAGAAATGTTAAAGACAATCGCACATCAGATCCGTAATTCCGGAATCGATACAGTGCTTATTCTGGGATGTGAAATTGAGGGGAAAGCAAACCTCCTGGTAATGGTGAGCGATAACCTTGTTAATCTGAAAAGAATCAATGCAATTTCAATAATAAAAGAGATTTCACACGAAATAAAAGGCGGTGGCGGAGGNNCAGCCATTTCTTGCAACTGCCGGTGGCAAAAACCCGACAGGAATTCCTGCAGCCCTTTCCAGGGCGGCAGAGCTAATCAAAAAGCTCTGAATCTAAATCTCCTTTCTTGCCGGTCGAAATATATTTTAAAACATATTTTTTCTATTTAGCTGATTATATGATATTTAATCAAACATTAATCTTTATTGATAAAATCAGATATCGATTGTTCGAAATTAATCATTACACTTGCGGGATAATAAATTCTGATATGTCATGGATATAAAAAGAACTTTTGATATTATTGACTTGAATTATGAGAAGTATCCAAGAGAGGACATGTATTGTGGAAAACAGGATAAAGAATGGATAAAATATTCCACAGAAGATGTCAGAAATTATGTTAACTGGGTAAGCTATGGTCTTCTGGCAATGGGATACAAAAAGGGTGATAAAATTGCCACTATCACAGGGAATAAACCGGAATGGAATTTTGTTGATATGGGGCTCGCGCAGGCAGGAATGATTCATGTTCCTATATATCCGAATATCAGTACTGGTGAGTATGCATTTATACTGGAACACGCTGAAGTGAAAGCAATTGTTCTTGGCAACAATGCAATATTTAATAAAATCAGCCCAATTGGAAAGAATCTGAAAAATCTTCGTGATATTTTTTCTTTCGATGCTGTTGACGGAGTGAAATCGCTAAAGGAAATAATTGAAGAAGGTAAAAAAAATGCAGACAAATTTAAAGATGAGGTCGAAAAAATAAAAAATGAGATTAAGCCACAGGATCTAGTTACTATAATTTATACATCTGGAACCACTGGAAATTCAAAAGGTGTCATGCTTACTCATAATAATCTTATCACCAACGCATTATCAACATCAACACTTCACGAATTAGGTTATGGGCATAGAGCGATTAGCTTCTTACCTCTTTGCCACATTTATGAAAGAATGATGAACTATCACTTTCAATATAAAGGTCTGAGTATTTATTATGTTGAAAATATGGGTACAATTTCTGAAGCAATAAAAGAGATAAAACCACATATTTTCAATACGGTTCCCCGTTTGCTTGAAAAAATTTATGGTAATATTATTGACAAAGGGAAAAGCCTTCCATGGTTCAAAAAACAGATATTTTTCTGGGCAATTAATTTAGGGCTGAAGTTCAGACTTCAAGGAAACTCCACATTCTATAAATTCCGTCTTAAAATTGCAGGAAAACTGATTTTCAGCAAATGGAGAGAAGCATTAGGCAATGAGGTTATTGTTATGTCTTCAGCTGGAGCTGCTCTTCAGGGAAGGCTTGAAAAGATCTTCTGGGCTGCCGGATTACCTGTTATCCAGGGTTATGGTCTTACAGAAACATCGCCGGTTATCACCTGCAGCCCCTTCAGACCGGGTGAAATAAAATTTGGAACTGTCGGTCCGGTAATTGATAATGTTGAAATTAAGATAGCTGGAGACGGAGAGATCCTTTGCAAAGGGGTCAATGTAATGATGGGCTATTATAAGGCGCCGGAACTTACGGCTGAGGCGATTGATGAAGATGGATGGTTCCATACCGGTGACATCGGAATAATTGAGGATGGAAAGTATCTGCGCATTACCGACAGGAAGAAAGAGATGTTTAAACTCTCTGCCGGAAAATATATTGCTCCACAGCCCATTGAAAATAAGCTTAAAGAATCATTCTTTATTGAACAGGCTATGGTAATCGGTGAAAATGAGAAGTTTGCAAGTGCTCTTATCTCACCAAATTTTACTTTTCTGCACGACTGGTGTTCACTACATAAGATTCAATTCAGAGATAATAATGAACTGATTGAGATACCTGAAGTCATTGAAAAATTCTCCAAAGAGGTCAGGGAGGTCAATAAATCCCTAGCAGAACATGAACACATAAAGAGATTCAGGCTTGTTACAGAGGAATGGTCGCCACAGAGCGGTGAGCTTTCTCCGACCCTGAAACTCAAACGAAACCTGGTTGCAAATCATTACAAAGAACTTATTGCAGATATCTATTTACGCAACGACAAAGATCAGAAAGTAATTACTCTTATAAAGAACGGGATTAACGGTATCCTGAAGAACCTTCCCAAATTTTAGGCTGTAAAAACCATAAAGGCTGTAAAGGCTATAAAGGTTGTATAAGATGAAACCGGGGCTATTAAACCTATTAAGCCTCTTAAGCCTCTAAAGCATCTCTAGCATTTAAAGCCTTCCATTTTGGATATGAGACGGTAATTTTTGTAATTTTGATGCTTTCAAATCAAAATGAGAATTAAGGTTTCAAAGCTATCCTGTCTGGTCATTCTGGTGATAATTATCAAGCTTATTGCATCCTGCACACCTCAGTCATGCCTTCAGGAAACTACATCCTTTCTGAATGCCGGGTTTTACAAGACGGGTACCGGTACTCCTCTGGCACCAGACAGTATTACCGTTTTCGGGATCGGCAATGAGACTAACATGCTATACGACCAAGCCCCTAAATTAACCTCAATAAACTTACCTTTGAATGCTTCATCCGATGCGTGCGGATTTGTGATCAAAGTCAATAATATAACGGATACACTGAGGTTTATTTATTCCAGCCGTCCATACCTCATCTCAAAAGAGTGCGGTATTACTTTCTTTTTCACTCTTGATTCAGTCATGGTTAGCGGTACCATAGTTGATACAATCGTTGTCACAAATAACAATATTACGATCTTTAATGCAGAGAATATCCGGATATTTTATTAGTTTATTGATCATTAACTTTAACCTGTCAGTCAGGGCACAGGATAGCATCAAAGTNNATAAATCAGAATAATCTCAATTTTGAAGCTTTCATTGCTTTTGAGCGCAGCAGTAGAAAAACTTTTATCCTGGAGGGGGGATATCAGAATTTCAAGTACTTCCAGTACAATTACAATTGGGTTTCAAACGGAGTTTTTTTCAGGGGGGGCATTGATTTCAATATGATCAAACCATTTGAGGCAGCTGGAAAATACTATGCAGGTATTGGTTTAAGATACGGGCTAAGTATTTACAATTCAGCAGTTCCTTCATTTCAGCATGATAACTACTGGGGAACAGGAATTGGATCCATACCTTCTTCCACGCATGTAGCTCATTTTTTTGAGGTTGATCCGGGAATAAAGACAGATATTTTAAAAAACCTAAGTATCGGATGGAATTTAAGACTGCGGTTCCTGGTTTATTCTGGGACTGGAAAAGATTTTAAACCTGTTTCAATTCCGGGATATGGCAATGGTGTAAAATCATTTAGCCCGGGAATAAACTACTATATAATAATAAATATCCCTTACAAGTCTGTCTATGTGAAACCGGAAGTTGAGAAAGTACATGAAAAAGAAACTGAATCAGTTAAACAGCAATAGAAAGTCAGAGTTCAGTTTTCCCAGGACTGAATACCCATAAACCAATAAATGTTAATAACCCGTTCAGAAGAAGCAATTCAAATCCGAATTTATAGCCGTTAAATAATTCAACGGAGTATTTGCTTAGAATATAGCATATTACAGGAGAAAATATGGCAATGTAAGGTGTTGCCTTATCAAGCACCTTTCTTTTTGTAAATAATCCGAAAGAAAACAGACCCAGAAGAGGCCCGTATGTATAACCGGCAATTGTAAATAGTTTATCAATTACTGCTTTATCATTTAGCTTTTTAAAGACAAGTATGCAGATAAAAAATATTACTGCTATGGATATATGTACGATATATCGGATCCTGGTTCCCGTTTTTTCAGATAATTCTGCTCTTTTGTCAAGTCCAAGGAANNATCAGAAAAACAACTCCCGCCATAGGACCCAGATAATTCAACGCAATAGCAGGAAAGAGAACGTCCGTTGAGGCTATATTCACGTTCATTTTCTGAGCGTAGATAAGCAATAAAGCACCGAGGAAAAGAAAAAGCAGGTTTACAAAGACAAGTATACCACTAAAGGTGAACATATTCTTCTGTGCCTCTTTAATATTCCTGCAGCTGAGATTTTTCTGCATCATCTCCTGATCCAAACCTGTCATGACAATTGTAATGAACATTCCGCTAAGGAATTGTTTAATAAAAAACCTTTCATGATGCCAGTCCGTAATAAACATCCGGAAAGTACCTTCTTCCCTTATTACAGGAATTAATCCCGATACAGGTTTTCCCAACCCCCTGCATATATATATAATTGATAGTACAACTGCCAGAAGCATGAAAGTGGTCTGCAGAGTGTCTGTCCAGACAATGGTTCTGATGCCTCCTTTAAATGTATAAAGTACAATTAATATAATAAATATCAGTACATTAATCCAAAATGGAATATTCCAGGAATCGAAAACAAAAACCTGAAGCACATTTATAACCAGGAACATGCGTAGGGAGGCTCCTAATGTCCTCGAAAGCATAAAGAAACCGGCACCCGTTTTGTACGACCAGAAGCCAAATCGTTGTTCCAGATAGGAATATATTGAAGTAAGTTTAAGCTTATAATAAAGTGGAAGCAGAACCAGTGCAATTACAAAATAGCCAAACAGGTAGCCAAACACGACAACCATGTAACTGAACTGGGTCTCCTTCACCCAACCCGGTACTGACATGAATGTCACCCCTGAAAGTGATGCGCCTATCATGCCGTAAGCCACTACAAACCATGGAGATACCCTGTTTCCGAGATAGAATGTATTACTATTGGCCTTTCTGGAAGTGAAAAAAGTTACGACAAATAATACAGTTGTGTAAATCAGGAATATGCCTAGAATCAGAAGGGGTGACATGAGGGTCCGATTTTTTTTACAAGAATAACAAAAAGATTGCAGGACAAAAAATCTGGTGCAGTGTTTATAAAAGGAAATAATTGAATTAATTTAGCAGAAAGTAAACTTCAATGAGTTTCAACGGATTTCCTTCAAAACTGCTTGAAAATGCAGTAAACGAATTTTCTTCTCTTCCTGGAATAGGAAGGAAGACAGCTTTCAGATTGGTAATGAACCTCTTAAGAAGAAATTCTGAAGAAGTAAGAAGATTCGGTGAGACACTTATCAAGCTTCATGAGGAGATTCATTATTGCAAAATATGCCATAACATCTCTGATAATGAGATATGCAATATCTGCAGCGATAAGAACCGGGACAGAACGATGATCTGTGTTGTGGAAAGTATCCAGGATGTTCTTGCAATTGAGAATACAAGACAATTTAAAGGGCTATATCATGTACTTGGGGGCATAATTTCACCAATTGATGGAATTGGACCGGCTGATCTGAAATTTGACACTCTCGAGGAGAAAGTTAAAACGGGTGGAATTATTGAAGTTATTCTTGCTTTGAGCACGACAATGGAAGGCGATACTACAAACTATTATCTGTACAGGAGACTTGGTAAATATGATGTCCGGATTACTACTCTGGCCAGGGGTGTCGCTATTGGAGATGAACTTGAGTATACAGATGAAATTACTCTTGGACGATCAATTATGAACAGGACGCCATTTATAACTCCGGTTTAATTAGTTTTAATGATTATTTGAATCAATAGAACATGATAAATTCAATCGATCATTTCCTATCGCAGTCAGCCAGGGGCATGAAACGTTCAGCCATAAGAGAAATACTCAAGTTGCTTCAGAAACCAGGGATGATTTCTTTTGCGGGAGGACTTCCTTCCCCCGAAACATTTCCGGTAAATGATCTTAAAGAGATTGCTCTTGAAGTACTTGAAAAAGAGGGCGCTTTTGCTTTGCAGTACAGTACGACCGAGGGAGACCCTCTTCTGCGGCAGATGCTTGTTGATAGACATAACAGGCAGGGCTTGAATATTGGTATTGAAAATATTGTCATTACAACCGGATCACAACAGGCTCTGGATCTTATCGCAAGGATATTCATCGATCCGGGCGACAATGTTCTCTGCGGACTTCCCTCTTATCTTGGTGGAATAAATGCTTTTGTATCTTATGGCGCCAAAATGAAAGGTATCCCACTCGACGATCATGGAATGAGGCCGGAAGAGCTGGAAAATGCGGTTATCACTCTGAAAGAACTGGGCAGAAAAATAAAGTTTATATACCTTATCCCTGATTTTCAAAATCCTGCTGGAATTACTTTACCTGAATCAAGACGTCTTAAGATAATTGAGATCGCCGAAAAACATGACCTACTGATTGTGGAAGACAGTCCATACCGTGAAATCAGATTTGAGGGGAAATCACAGCAACAAATGTATGGGCTTGACCGTACAGGAAGAGTGATTACTCTTTGCACTTTCTCAAAGATATTTGCACCCGGATTCAGGGTCGGATGGGTGATCGGACAACCTTTAATACTAGATAAAATAGTGCTTGCCAAACAGACTGCTGATCTTTGTACTTCGGCATTTTTGCAGCGGATATTGGCCAGGTACATCGAGAAGGGCCTGCTGGAGATAAATCTGCCAAAAACAATTTTACTTTACCGTGAACGGCGCGACTTTATGCTTCATTGTTTAACCAGATATATGCCGGATGAAGTAATCTGGACCAANNTCTGTCCTGAAAAAGGCTATAGATCATAATGTTGCTTTCGTTGACGGGTCTACATTCTTCTGCAACGATCAGGGACATAATACAATGCGCATCAATTTCTCATATTCCGACAGAGCGGAAATTGAAGCCGGAGTTGAGAGGCTCTCAAAAGTTATNNAGTTATAATGTCAGACATTTTCTGGAACAATGCCTTCATTCTGTACAGAAAGCATCAGAAAAAACTGATTGTGAGATATTTGTTGTTGATAACAATTCCGCGGACGGATCATGTTCAATGGTAATCAGCCAGTTCCCTGAGGTTAAACTCATCAGAAATCTTTTTAACGCAGGGTTTTCCGTTGCCAATAATCAGGCAATAAAACTATCCAAAGGCAAGTTCATTCTGCTCCTTAATCCTGATACTTTAGTTGAGGAAGATACCTTTACCCGATGCATAACATTCATGAATGGGCATTCCGACGCTGGTGCTCTTGGAGTTAAAATGATAAATGGCAATGGGAAATTATTACCTGAATCAAAAAGGGCTTTACCAACACCTGGAACAGCTTTTTTTAAAATGTCGGGACTTTCAGTTCTTTTTCCGAGATCTCAAATATTCAACAGATATTATCTCGGGCACCTTGACAGTTCAACAACCAGTGAGGCTGAAATTATTTCAGGCGCATTTATGTTCATAAGAAAAGAGGCACTTGAAAGGACCGGCCTCCTGGATGAAACTTTCTTTATGTACGGAGAAGATATTGACCTTAGTTACAGACTTTTAAAAGCAGGTTATAAGAATTACTATTTCCCGGAAGTCAAAATTATCCATTACAAAGGTGAAAGTACAAAAGGAAATATTAATTATATAGTCCACTTTTATAATGCTATGATAATCTTTGTAAAGAAACATTACATGGAAAGTGGACATAGAAATTTCTTTTTTATTATCCGGACTGCGGTTTATTTTTGGGGGCTGATTGCCCTGATGAGAAATTTTTTCAAGAAGATATTCCTTCCTGTCTGTGACGGTGCCCTGCTTTATGCACTTTTTGTTTCGATTATTCCTGTCTGGGAGAAATACAGGTTTGGGGGAGAATACACCT
Source organism: Bacteroidales bacterium (assembly GCA_003155705.1). Classification (GTDB taxonomy): domain Bacteria; phylum Bacteroidota; class Bacteroidia; order Bacteroidales; family VadinHA17; genus LD21. Next base: position 15,810 of record PMEC01000243.1, on the reverse strand, counting down.
ATCCGGACCTTTTCCGTCACACTATCGTTACCGGATTCTCACTGACTACAGTTTTAACAGTGTACCTGGCGGGTGGTTACAAGCTGCCTTCGAAGATAACAGATGTAATAAAAGGCATAGTATTTTCATCCATTGCAATTTTTGCAATCTACTCCATGCTCCCTCTGAATTTAAGATTCTCGCGGGCAGTTGTACTACTGGGAGGATTATCAGCCATTATTATTATACCATTATACAGGTTACTTCTTTCATTTACCAGATTGGAATTTGTCATAAATCCTCTGACAAAAATGAGGAGGACAATAGTTGCCGGTGATGAAGAGGGATTAAATAATATCAGAAAGCTTTTAAAAGATTCGGGTTCAAATTCTATTATCATTGGTCGTGTAAGTGCCAGTCAGGAGGACCTGGGTCATGATGTACTTGGTAACATTGAACAGATAAAAGAAATTATTAGAATAAACCGGATAAATGAGGTCATCTTTTCTACAAGAGGATTAACTGCTTCTCAAATAATTAACTCAATGCACCTTCTGTCTGAAAGTAATGTCAAAATACATATCGCTCCAAATGGAGAAAAGCTGATTATCGGGAGCAAATCAATAAATCACAGGAAGGATATTCTTGTTGTTGGTAACTCATTTTTAAGGTTCAGATTAAAAAATGGTACAAAAAACTTTTACAAGTAGGATTATTCTGACATGCCCAGATTAAACAATATCAGAGTCAGATTGTTTTCTGAATAAAAGTAACAGACATCTCAAGAAACATCTTATAAACAAAAACTTATGTCCAGAATTAATATTTTATTACCTGCGATGGGTGAAGGAGTTATTGAAGCAACAATAAACAAATGGCTCGTTAATGAAGGAACCATTGTGAATGAAGAAGATCCGATAGTTGAGGTTGCGACAGATAAAGTTGATTCGGAGGTACCGTCTCCGGCACCGGGAACTATCGTTTCATTAATTGCAAGGGAAGGCACTATAGTTAAGGTTGGTGAGCCAATAGCCATTCTGGAGAACGACAAAAGCTACACACAAGAAGAACCTGCCAGAGTCGAAAAGGAAATTGCACGAGTCAGGGAAACCATTAACTCAATTAAACAGGAAAAAAAGGCAGAGGAAACTTTATCAAAAGAGATGAAAAGCAGGACTCCTTCAGGTAAATTCATTTCACCACTGGTTAGAAGTATTGCTGCGCATGAAGGAATTAGTTATTCTGAGCTTGATGCAATAACAGGAACAGGGATGGACGGTCGTATTACCAGGGACGATCTTCTGAAATTATTGGAGATCAAAAAAAATGAAGAGGAAAATAAGAAAAAGAAAAAAGCGCCTGAGTCAAAGCAGTCATCCGAAATTAGTTCTGCCGGATCAAGATCATCGGGAAAAGATGAAGTAATTGAGATGGACAGAGTACGGAGATTAATAGCAGATCATATGGTAATGTCGAAAAGAACGTCACCTCATGTTACTTCTTTTATTGATGCAGACGTTACCAGACTTGTAATGTGGAGAAACAGCGTAAAGGAAAAGTTCCTGGCAAAAGAAGGGCAGAAACTGACACTTACTCCTGTATTCATAGATGCAGCAGCCAGGGCGCTTAATGACTTCCCAATGATAAATATCTCTGTGGATGGTACAAACATTATCAAAAAGAGAAATATTAATATTGGCATGGCTACAGCCCTTCCTGACGGCAACCTTATTGTACCGGTTATTAAGAATGCAAATGAAAAAAGTATTACAGGTATTGCCAGGGCTGTCAATGACCTGGCTGACAGGGCAAGAAATAACAAACTTAAACCCGATGAGATTTCCGGAGGAACATTTACAATTACGAACTTTGGGTCATATAACAACCTGGCAGGTACTCCAATAATAAATCAACCCCAGGCTGCAATTCTTGGTACGGGCGCCGTGAGAAAGATGCCGGCTGTAATTGAGACACCTGAGGGAGATGTCATTGCGATAAGGCATATTATGATACTCTCTTTAAGTTATGATCATCGCGTAATTGATGGTGCGCTGGCAGGAAAATTTCTGAAAAGAGTAAAAGAAATACTTGAAGATTATAATGCAGACTTGTAAGATGCTACTAAATCATTACATAAAGTGAACTGGAGTATGGAGCACTTTTGACACTGATTTTATAAAATATTTAGACATGGATTTTATTATTTTTACATAAAAATCACATCGTTTAGTAAAAAGGCATTAAGCAATTTGTCCTATTTCCAATATTTCTGCTATATTAGTAGCTTTGAGTAATGAAACCAGATTTCCTATGAAAAGGGCCCTTCTCCTATATTGTTTATTATCAATAAGTGTAGCTAAAGTATTTCCACAGGCAAGACTTGAAAATAGAAATAATTTCTTTCAGGCAGAAAATTATGTACTCTATGAGGAGTATAAAGAGGCCTTGCCCTTATATCAGGGACTCCTCAGGATTGAACCAAACAATGCAAATTTTAAGTACAGGACAGGACAATGTCTGATCAACATTCAGGGAAGAAAAGCTGAAGCTATAAGGTTTCTCGAAGATGCAGTTAAAAACATCAATCTTAAGTACAAAGAGGGAAGATACAAGGAAACTAAAGCGCCTTATGATGCCTACTATTACCTGGCGAATGCCTACCGAGTTAATAACCAGCTCCCGAAAGCGATTGAAACGTATGAACTTTTCAAGAAGAATCTCGATCCTAAGGTTTATGATACAGCAGTAGTTAACTTACAGATAGAGTCGTGCAGGAATGCGATGGAACTTATGAAGTTACCAATCTTTATAAAGAAAGAAAACCTTGGTGATATCATCAACAGCAGATATTCTGATTACAACCCGGTTGTATCAGCAGATGAGAGTGTTTTGGTCTATAATAGAACTGAACCATTTCAGGAAGCTGTATATTTTACTAAAAAAGTTAACGGGAAATGGACAACTCCAATAGATATAATTCCTGATTTTGGTCTTGGTTTTGAAGATAAAAACTTTGTTACATCTATTTCAGATGATGGAAGGGAACTGTATGTTTACAGGGCCGGAGCTGATTATGATGGAAATATTTATGTTTCCAAAAGAGATCAAAATGACAAATGGTCAAATCTTATCAAACTGAATGATAACATTAATACCAAATACTGGGAATCGCATGCAACAATAAGCCATAGTGGGAAGAAACTTTATTTCACATCCAACAGGAAAGGGACTTATGGGGGTCTTGACATCTATGTTTCACAAAAGGACAGCTCAGGGAACTGGGGCCCGGCAAAGAACCTGGGTCCTGTTATTAATACCATATATAATGAAGAAAGCCCGTTTCTGGGGAAAGATGATAAAACACTATTTTTCAGTTCAAGAGGGCACTTTAACATCGGAGGATATGATGTTTTCTATTCGACTCTGATGGATAACGGGGAATGGTCAACTCCTCTTAATGTCGGAGTCCCTATTAACACAACTGATGATGATGTATTCTTCGATCCTGTTCATGATGGCTATCAGGCATATTATGCTATGAATATTCCGGCAGGCAGCGGACTTCAGGATATTTATAGAATCGAAATTTTTTCAAAAGATCATCCAAGGAAGTTCTTTGTAAAAGGAATCGTTAAGGTAAGGGATCTGTTGAGCGTTTTTAAAGACAGTGTAAAAGTAAGCGCTCTTAATCTTGAAGATCCGAATGCGACAGTAATCGTGTATTCAAACCCTCTTACCGGTGAATATAAATTTGAACTGCCCCAAGGCAAGTATGAACTAAAATATGAGGCTGACGGAGCCCAGAAAAGTATTCAGAATATTGATCTTCCTATAACTCAGCCAACAGATAGCTTTGTTCTCCCTGGTACAACTTTGCCAAAAACCGATTTTGTTGCCGATTTAACTGTTGAAAGCAATAAGACTCTTTCCGTCGCAAAAAACGATACCATTGCATTTCCAATTAAAGTTGAACCAAAATCTGTGCTTACCGTTGAACATTGGCTGGGAGATTCTCTTATCACTTCAGAAAACTTCATTATCACCGATTCTTTATTTGTCTATAAAATGGTTCCCAAGACCGGAGATAACAGGATCGTCTTCAAACTTACTGATAAGTTCAGTAACACTACTTCATCGGATGTCTTCGTCAAACTTGAGAAAGTAATTACCTCTCAACCTATTGTAAGACCAGAGTACAGCAGGGTAATTGCGCTAAAACAGACCACCGCATTTATCAATATGTTGAGAAACAGGGCTGATGATAAATTAAAAAAAGTAATTCAGCGTTCCAGACTTGATAAACAACAATATGGAAGAGTTGATGATATTATCTCAAATCTGAAAGAAGAAGCAGCTAAAAGCAGTATTAGTCCTGATGCCGTTGATAAGTCTGCTCTTAAAGTAGCTGTAATGGATAATGTTCTTACGCAGTCTGCTGTTGATCTGGTGGCACATAATACCCAGGGAGAATTGAAAAACATTATGAGCAGCCTGAACATTTATAATGCCGGACTAAAAACCTGGACTGATCTTCAAAAATATGTTTCTGAAAAGAGTAATGGCAAAATTCAACCGGAAGATCTCAACAAGATAGCCGCAGATATTTTAGCAGACATTGATACCTCCATCGCAAAGGCCAGGGAGAAAATTCTGGCTTATAGTGATAAATATGTCAAGGGTACTTTAATTAAACAATCCGTAAGTGCAACTGATAATAAAAACATTAAAAATGGAGGGAAATGGTTACAATCAATCTATAATGAATCACTTACTGCTGGAATAACAAATCCGGAGATGGCTGATATGCTTTCTATTCTAAGCTCATTACCCGGAACGGAGGCTGGAAAATATCTTGAAGATCTTGCATCTTATTCAGATGATGGTTTGAAAATCTATCTAACTGGCAATGATCTCAAAAAGGTAAAATTTAAAACTTCCAATGATGTTGTCCTTTATCTATTAAAGAACAAAACTAAAGGATCTTATTCCGAAATCTCTCTTTACAAGGCACTTATTGACCTGATATCTGCTAAAGATATTCCAACGGATGTTATTGAATCACAAATAGTAAAACCTGAAAGTAATAATCTTTGGATAGTCTGGGTATTACTTGGAACCGGACTAATAATCTTCTTCTTTGTTTTCAAAAGAGACAAAAAGAAAGAAAAGAAATAGGTATAGAAAGGACCGGAATTCATCCGGTCTTTTTTTAAATATGTTAGTGATTATTAGCTAATCTAGCGATTTTTTTTAATAAATTTGTTTTATAATCTGAACGTTATGAACAAAAAAATTGTCTGTCTGATAATTACAATATCACTTTCAGTGACACTTTTATCGCAGGAAGTTAAAAATATGCAGGAGAGTTTCCTGGAAGCTGAGTATTTTTTTATGTATCAGGATTATTCAGATGCTCTTCCCACTTATCTCCAATTATTTGAGAAAATGCCTGAAAGCGCAAATCTCGCCTTCAGGATTGGTGTTTGCTACCTCAATATTGCAGGTAAAAAAAATCTCTCTGTCAAATACCTTGAAGCTGCTTCAAAAAATATCTCAGCTAAACATAAAGAGGGTACAATCACCCAGGTTGCTGCCCCTTATGATGCACTCTATGAACTTGGAAATTCTTACAGGATAAACTACCAGTTCGACAAAGCTAAAGATGCATATATGAAATATGAAGAGACCCTCCTCCCCGATGATAAAGAAAACATAAATTTTATTGCTCATGAAATTAAGGTTTGTGACAATGCCAAGAATCTCATTGCAAAACCGGTTGATTTCACACTTGAAAATATGGGTAATCTTTTCAACGATGAAAAATCAAATTTTAACCCGGTTATTTCTGCCGATGGAAAATCTTTTGCATTTATGGTATCACTCAAATTCTATGATGCAATTATGTTTTCAAAACTTGTCAACGGTAAATGGAGCGCCCCAGTAAACATTTCACCCGATCTGCAAACTGATGGTGATATTTATATTTCATGTTTATCTTCCGACGGGAAGATGCTGTTTTTTTCGATGAGCGACAGATTTAACAGTGACCTTTATTACAGTACATTTGACGGGTCGAAATGGAGTAAAGCCATTAAACTGAACAAAAACATCAATACAAAGTCATGGGAGTCTCATGCTTTTATCTCGGAAGATGGCAATTCTCTTGTTTTTGCATCTGACAGACCGGGAGGTCATGGCGGTCTAGATATTTATATATCCAAAAAAGATAATGGTGACTGGGGACCAGCAGTTAATATAGGTCCTGAAATTAATACTCCGTTTAACGAGGACAGGCCATTCCTTATCAACAATGGCAAGACATTGTTCTTCGCATCCCAGGATCATAACAACATTGGAGGTTACGATATTTTCAGGTCGGATATGCAACCAAATGGATTATGGAGTAGTCCTCAGAATCTGGGATATCCCCTGAATACCCCGGATGATAATATTTTTTTCATGCCGGTTGGAAACGGAAAATCAGGTTTTATTTCAATCTATAAGGAGAATGAAGGATTTGGCAAGGAAGATATTTATAAGGTAACATTTAAATAAAAACCATTGATAAAGAAACCTTTGTGTTTTAAAATCCATATATTTGTTTAATGTTCAATACAAGGGGGGAAATATTGCGGTTCAGGTTACTGCTTCTGGCACTTCTGATTTTCCCGGCAGTGGCTTTTACACAGACTTCACAGGAGGTAAAAGATATGTTTGCCCAGGCTGAAGCTTATTATCTGTATGGAGACTTCGAAAATGCCAATCCTCTTTATCTCACAATTGCGGCTTTTGTACCTGATAATTTTAATGTTGTTTACAAAATCGGAGATTGTTATCTTAATATTCCGGACGAAAAATCAAAAGCTATTGAGTTTCTTGAGAAAGCTGTCAAAAATTCCAGCTATGAAGCAAACCCCGACCAGTTAAAAGAAAAACGGGCTCCGCTCGATGCCTATTTCTCACTTGCAAAAGCCTATTTGATCCATAATGAACTTGAAAAAGCTATTGCCACTTTTCAGGCATTTCAGAAACTGGTAGGTGAAACAAAGCAAAAGGGTGGTATGAAAAATGCGGAATTCATTAATCAGCAGTTACAGGCCTGTGACAATGCAATCAAACTTGAAGCTGCACCAATAACCATATCAAAAACAAAACTACCTGACAATTTTAGCAATGGTTCAGTCAATATTGACCCCGCAGTTAGTTTTGATGGTAATACAATTGCCTATACAGAGCAAAGGGGCGTCACAAACGCCATTTACTTCTCTAAAAAAGAGAGAGGCAAATGGCAGCCACCTATTGAGATAACTTTGGAAATAAATGCAGGAGAGGATTGTTCCACTTGTTCACTTAACAATAATGGAACTGAGTTATTCCTATACAAAAAAGATAATGAAGACGGGAACATTTACTCGACGACATATACTAACGGAGCATGGACTCCTATTAAAAAACTTAATAAGAATATAAATACAAAATTCTACGAATCTCATGCAAGCATCTCAGCCGATGGGAAAAAACTCTATTTTTCCAGCAACCGTGATGGCGGACAGGGAGGTCTTGATATCTACATTTCTGAAAAAGATGCAACTGGAGACTGGGGACCTGCTGTAAATCTGGGTGCTGCAATTAATTCACCATATAATGAGGATACACCATTTATCACTCAGAACGATTCTGTATTGTACTTTTCCTCTGAAGGTCATTCATCAATAGGCGGCTTTGATATTTTCAAGAGCCAGAAAGTTGGAAATGTCTGGAAAACGCCTCAGAATCTAGGTTTTCCAATAAATACTACTGATGACGACAAATTCTTTCAGCCTGTTAATAACGGAATGAATGCATACTATTCAATGTCAACCGATTATAAAAAGAGAGATATATTTTATTTAGGTATTGGTGCAGCTGCAATTACCCAAACATTTGAGATAAGGGGAACCTTCAGTCTGAGAGACACCGTGGTTAATTTCGATAGAGATTACAATATACGATTGGTTGACATCTCTTCAGGAGATACTCTCGACATCGGATATCCAAATAAATATACCGGATTTTATAGCTTTATAGTGAACCCGGGATCGTTTAAAATCACCTATTCCGGGCTCGGATATCTTTCACAAACAATCGATACAACCCTGTTGCCGGATCATCCTTCTTTAGTTGTCACCAAAGATGTAAAACTTGATAAGGATCCAAACTATGTGAGAGTTCAGGTTCCGCCGGTTAAAGCGCCTGAACCACCGATCGTTTATGAAAAGATAAACCTGACGGCTATACCGACAGTGGCAACGGTTGACACAAGTATGCTGGTTTTGAACATGAAAGTAAATGATGTTTCCGATCAGAATATACAAGATGCTGATATTCTTTATTATACGGTTCAGGTTATGGCTCTTCATAATCCTGTTGATGTCAGTTATTTCAAATATATAACCGACATGAAGGTTCTTTACAATGATCAGGATAAATTCTATAGATATACGACAGGCAAATTTGCTACAAAGGAAGAGGCCTCAGTTAAAAGGGCGGAATTGATAAGTAAAGGATATCCTGAAGAAATCTTTATTAAGAAAGTATCGAAACAATGAATACCCTGATCAGGAAGATACTTATTCTTTCTTTTCTCAATCTCAGTTGTTCCTGCTCTCTCTTGCTATCTCAGACCATATCAAAAAAGCAATTTATCAGGGCCGTTCAGGATGCTGACCTTTTCTTCTATTTTAATCAGGATTATGAGAAAGCTGCCTCCCTTTATGAGGTTATTCTTAAAAATAATCCTGCTAATTCAAATATTGAAGCAAAACTAGGTATCTGTTATCTCAATGTTGACGGTAAAAAAACTGATGCACTGAGACTTCTTGAAAAAGCCTCGGGAAATGTTGTAAGATCTGATAATGAATATGTAGAATACGGTGAGAAAGCTCCGCTCGACACATGGTTTTATCTTGCACATGCTTACCACATAAACGACAGTCTTGACAAGGCAGTAAACCTCTATAATGACGTTAAAAAGAAAGTCGGCCCGACTCAGGCCTTCCGGATCGAATATATCGACAACCAGATAAAGGCTTGCGGGTATGCTCTCGAAATGGAAAAAAATCCTGTCAATACTTCGAAAGAGATATTGATCCCATGGCTCAAAGATTGGCCCGGAGCAACAAATCCTGCTCTTTCAGAAAATGATTCGGTTTTTGTTTTTACATGGAAGGAGAATGGAGCGAATCATATTTTTTGTTCATTAAGAACCAATGGTTGGCAAAAACCTGTTGATATAACATCTCAATTGGGCGGTTATGATAATCTTTGTTCCAATTCGATGACTGCAAGAGGGGATGTTCTGATTATTTATGCAGATGACGGAGCAGACGGCAACCTTTTCGTTAGTTACAGGAAGGGTACTGTATGGACAAAAATGAGAAAACTGAATAAAAATATAAATACTAAATATTGGGAAGCCTTTGGGTTCATTACACCAGATGGAAAACAACTCTATTTTTCAAGTAATCGACCTGGAGGGTTTGGTGAACTCGATTTATGGGTTTCTCAAAAAGAGGAAAATGAGAACTGGGGTACTCCTCTCAACCTTGGTAATACAATTAATACACCATTTAATGAGGACACACCATTCTTCGTGCCTGCAACCGGGACATTAATGTTCAGTTCACTGGGGCACAATGGAATGGGAGGCTACGATGTATTTACTTCAACTCTGAAAAACGGGAAATGGACTCAGCCGATTGGTATGCCTTACCCTGTCAATACAACATCAGACAATTCGCTGTTCATCGAAGATCCTGAACAAAAAGGATACATCACCAGTATGGTTGATGAAAGGACTAAGGAAAGAAATATTTACAGAATAATACAATTGGATTTGCCATCAGCAACAATCGGGACAAAAGGATCTGTCGGGCTTCAGGATGGAATGAATATTGTCCCAGGACTTGCAGAAATAAAACTATCACAGGCCGACAGTTCTCAGACATGGAAGAAAATCGAAATTAATGATAGTGGTTCTTACAGATTTTATACAAAACCCGGTGATTATATTGTTCAAATTAAATACCCTGGATATAAAACTGACACTTTTAAACTTAGTATCCCAAAGACTTTCACGGGGAAGTCTTTTTCTGTCAGCACTTCAATGGTTCCTAACGAAGTTTATTCAGGCGATTTTCTTGCTATCAGGAGTATCCTATTTGAATTTGACAGCCAGAGTTTGAATGACCAGGCAAAGGTTGACCTTGAAAAGCTTAAATCTCTCCTTAAAGACCATCCTGAATTAAAAATAGAGGTATCAGGTCATACCGACATTGTTGGAGCGAAAGATTATAATCTTGTACTTGCTGATAAGAGAGCACAGGCTGTAATAAATTACTTGACCACTTCAGGCATTCCCGGATCAAGGTTCATTAAAAAGGCGGTTGGAGCCACAGATTTCGTAGCAATCAACACAAACCCTGACGGATCAGACAATCCTGAAGGAAGACATTACAACAGGAGGGTGACAATCGGGATCATTAATCCGCAGACAGGCATCGCTTTATTGCAGGAATCTTATACCCCAAAGGGACTAAGGCAACCTTATTCGATGCGGTATGATATTGTTCTTATGAGATCGCCGGAGAAATACTACCCCGATTATTTCAGCGATTTCATGCTGAATGAGCTCTTTTTTGTTCATCCGGTCTATAGGGACTCTGTTTATCTATACATTCTTGGGGAGTTTACCGATAAATCAGATGCTGAGTCTTATCTTAAATTCGCCGGAGAAAAGGGATTCAAAGATGCATATATTGTAAATCAATATGAGATACAGGAACAACCCCGCCAGCTTATGAATCAACCTGAAGCTGGAAGAAGAAGCGGAGTCGGAAAGATCTATATAATTCAGCTGCGTGCATCAAAGACACCTTTAAATATTAGTCAGTTTAAAGTTCAGGAAAAAGTTAAAGAGATTAAAGGAAATGATGGGTATTACAGGTATGTTTTTGGAGAATTTGAAGGTTTCTCAAAAGCAAAAACAGCTCTTGAGGATATTCAGAAAGTAGGTTACAAAGATGCTTTTATAAAAGAATATAATCAATTGATCAGACAATAACAAACTGATTATTATCTATTATGAATTACAAGGAAATCAGTCTCAGGGCTTTAGAGCCGGAAGATCTTGAACTTCTGTACGATTGGGAGAATAATAATGATTACTGGATTATCAGCAATACAGTTTCCCCATTCTCAAAATACACCTTAAAAAGATATATTGAGAATTCACACAAGAACATTTATGAATCGGGGCAGACGAGGCTTATGATTGATCATATACCTGATAAACAGACCATTGGAACGATTGATATTTTTGACTTTGATCCATACCACAAAAGAGCTGGTATCGGAATACTCATTGCAAAAGAAAACTACCGAAGGAAAGGTTTTGCAACTATGGCACTGTCCTGCCTTACCGATTACTGTTTTAAGACACTCCTGCTCCACCAGCTTTACTGTAATATTCTTGAAAATAACTGCGAAAGCATTGATCTGTTTAAAAAACTTGGATTCACAGAGATAGGCAAAAAGAAAGACTGGATCAGAACTAATGAAGGATACTTGTGTGAAGTAATGTTTCAACTGGTTAAGGAAGAATAAGTCCTTAGAGTCGAAAGTCTGTAGAGTCTGTAAAGTCTGTAAAGTCCAAAATCTTTATGTCTTTCGACTTTTTACTTTCTACTTTTTACTTNNCTTTCTACTTTTTACTTTCTACTTTCTTTCAGCTCTGGTGTTTCTGTATTCTCCCTTAAAATAATTAATTCCGATCTTGTCGTATCTCAGACTCTGAACTTTTAGTCTGGCAAGAAAATCTTCGAAATCCTTCTTATAAGCAGGGGTCCATCCTATTTCACTTATGGCAAACATCCTCGGATAGGCCATATACTCCATATATTGAGGTGTGTTGAGATACTCTGACCAGACATTTCCCTGTACACCCAGAATATGTTTCTGTTCTTCGGTGCTGAGCTCAGCAAACTGAGGATCAAATGAATAGACATTTTCAAGTGGCAAGTATCCTCCGATTGCCAGTGGTTGTCCTTCAGGTTCACACTGATAATAATCAAGATACGCATATTTATTAGGACTCATTATAACATCGTGTCCCTGCTTTGCTGCTTCAATACCACCTGCCACACCCCTCCATGACATTACAGTTGCTTCAGGAGCCAGTCCCCCTTCAAGAATTTCATCCCACCCGATAAGCCTCTTCCCCTTTGAAACCAGAAATTTTTCAATACGTTTAATGAAATAACTCTGCAGCTCTTTTTCATCTTTCAAACCTTCATCTTTGATTCTCTTCTGGCAAAGAGGGCATTTTTCCCATCTCGTTTTAGGGCATTCATCTCCTCCGATATGAATATATTCCCCCGGAAAAAGATCAATCACTTCAGTCAGAACATCTTCGAGGAATTTAAATGTCTCCTCCTTACCTGCACAATAGACATCCTCAACAACTCCCCATTTTTTTCCAACCTCAAAGGGACCTTTGGTGCAGGCCAGTTCAGGATAAGCAGCCAGTGCAGCCAGTGAATGACCCGGCATTTCTATTTCAGGGATTATTGTTACAAACTTTGATTTTGCATATGCTACTATTTGTCTGACTTCATCCTGTGAATAAAAACCGCCATAAGGGTTTCCATCATAAACGGGATTTTTGCCGGGATGACCAACAACTGTTTCTTTTCTGAAAGCTCCAACCTCAGTAAGCCTGGGATATTTTTTAATCTCTATCCTCCAGCCCTGATCTTCAGTAAGATGCCAGTGAAAGGTATTCATTTTATGAAGAGCAATCATATCTATGTACCTCTTGACATATTCAACAGGAAACATATGACGGCCAACGTCCAGGTGCATTCCTCTGTATCCGAATCTTGGTTCATCAGCTATTTCACAACATGGAACTTTTAGTGTTAAATTATTAACAATAGAATCCTTCTCAACTGCCGGAGGAAGCAACTGCCTGATTGTCTGAACTGCATAGAAAAGTCCGGCTGCGGTGCGGGCTTTAATTTCAATCCTTCGCGATGTCACCTTAAGTGTGTAACCTTCAGCGCTGGTCAAAGCTTTATCGATTGACATAAATACAGAACCCGACACTCCCTTTTTCCCCTGAACAACCGGAATAATAAATCCTGTCGGATTCTTTATAAGAGCTGCAAGGAAATCTGCAGCCAGTTTATTTTCATCATTGACAGCCGAAAGAATAATATTACTTTTTATTGTAAAAGTAAAATTACCCCTCATCTCCCTGAGGGAAACCGGCGCGGGAATTATTGCATATACGTTTTCTTTACCTGATGTGGAACCTGTTCTGCATCCAGTAAAAAATGACGACAAAACAATTACTATTAGGATTGAAACTTTCATAATTTTTACATTTAGTATATTTTTAAAAATGGAATTCAGATTTTTCAATAAAATCTTTTGCAAGTATAAATAAAAATCAGATCACTTCTTTCCCAATCCTGAAGCTAGTAATCCGCAAGCTGCAGAAATATCCTCACCTCTCGATTTACGAATGGATGCCGATATTCCGGAAATCGTCAATTCATGCTTAAAGAATTGCATTCGCTCTAAAGAGGAGGAGCTATTCGGGTCACTATTTACACGGTGATAAGGAAGAAGATTGACTCTTAGTGGTGAATCTCCCAGTAACTTTTTAAGTGCTTCAAGGTGTGTGTCTGAATCATTAATATCCATTATCATTACATATGCAATACTGAATCTTCTCTTCTTCATCAGGGGATAAGACTTCATAATGTCAATGATTTTCTGAGCAGGATATTTTTTTTCAGCCGGGATCACCAGCCTTCTTTCGTCAGGAAACGGCGAATGAAGACTTAAGGTGAGGTTGCAGTCAGATCTCTTAAGAAATTCCACTATTCCCGGTAAAATGCCAACAGTCGAGACAGTTATATTCCTGCTGCTGATAGCCAGTCCCCAGTCTGAAACAAGTATTTTGCATGCCTTAAGAACCTCCTCAATATTGTCCATGGGTTCGCCCATTCCCATAAAAACAACATGTGATACTTCATCTCCGTGCGGCAGGCTTATTATCTGGTTTATTATGTCTCCTGCAGAAAGATTTCCTCTAAAGCCGTACCTGCCGGTCACGCAAAAAGGACAGCCCATCCTGCATCCGGCCTGAGTTGAAACACAAATAGTTTTTCTTTTATTATCAGGAAGATATACAGTTTCAAATTCTAAATCCTTGTCATTCCTGAAAAGATATTTAATGGTGTTATCAACCGATTTCGCCGACTTACAAGGAGGATAAATTCCTGTTATAAAATCAGCCCGAAGCATCTCTTTCAGGGCTTTGGGAATGCCCTGAATTAGAGATATATGGTTAATTCTTTTCCTGTAAATGGCAAGCATAGTTTTTGTAACATGAGAACGATCATAACCATGAGGACCTAAAAATATTTGTAGGTCATCCGGTAACATTCCGCAAAGCTTGTTATTCATAATGGCAGATTCACACAAATATCATCATGCAAAATTAATGATACTTTATTCATTATAATTAATAAAATTTCCAATTCCTTTTAAAACAAATATTTATTGCTTTTTTAATATGTAGGAATTTTAGACTATTTTCATATTTTGATGAAAAAAGGCAAAATCCAATGAACTCCTGGTCATCTGTATATATCTACTATATTTCTGGTACAGGCAATGCAAAAATATCATCAGAGTGGATTGCTGACGAGTCCAGAAAGAGGGGTTTAAAGGCAGTAGTGCAGAAGATTGACAGGCTTGAGAATATTACGATGCCAGATCCGGCAGAAAGACCTCTGATAGGTTTTGCCTTCCCCACACATGGATTTAATGCCGCACCGATAATGCTGAGATTCATTTTTTCATTTCCAAAGGGTTTGAGCAAAAACATTTTCCTATTAAATACCCGTGCCGGAATGAAGCTCTATAAGATTTTCATGCCCGGACTAAGTGGTCTGGCTTTAATACTGCCGGCATTTATCCTGCGTCTGAAGGGATACAAATGTATTGCTTTCAGACCAGTGGATCTTCCTTCAAACTGGATTCCCCTTCATCCGGGATTAAGGCAAAAAGTAATCGATTCTATTTTCGTAAGATGTGAAAAGATAGTAAGAGCTTTTGCCAAAAAAATGCTTTCAGGGGAAAAGGTATACCGGGGACTTTACAGCCTGCCTGTTGACCTTCTTATCAGTCCTGTTGCATTTGGATACTATGTCGCCGGAAGATATTTTCTTTCCAAAACATTCATAGCAAATTACAATTGTACCAATTGCGGCATATGTATTAAGGAATGTCCCACATCTTCCATAAAACTGGTTAATGACAGACCTTACTGGATGCTTTCCTGCGAGAGTTGCATGCGATGTCTCAATCATTGCCCGGAAAAAGCCATTGAAGCTGCTCATGGAATGGCAATAGGTTTCTGGTTGCTTATTACATTTATAAATGCTCAGTTCATCCTGATTCTGATCAAACTATTTAAAATCCAGCCTGAAGCGGTCTGGTTGAAAATCTTCACACAGTTGCTTATTCTGATTTGTACTGTTTTTGTACCTGCCGCAATCTATTTTATAATTCATTATGCAATGGGGTTTAAACCAGTCAAGTACCTGTTAAGATTCACCTCACTGACTTCATTGCCTTTCTGGAGAAGATATTTTCCGAATGCGAAAAGATAAATGATTCCAGCTAACTACAATTTGTCTTTGAATTATTCAACGTTGTGTTTTCTGGAGATTTAAACAGATATAATTACAAATATGAATTAGTTTTCTTAAACAATTT
>PMEC01000136.1 GCA_003155705.1 Bacteroidales bacterium | reverse complement strand
GTATTGTCACAACCGGTCAATAAGATCCCGCTTAAGAAATATCTTGAATTTTCACGAGCTGCGGCAGACTGGACATGGGATAAATATGATTCTCTTGAAAAGGCTTGGGTAAAAAGCATCGACCCGATGAATGTTTTCGGCTATCGTCCTCCTTCAAGATATCTTGAGGCCGCAACTATTTATGCAACATTGTTTGAACTTGAAGGCAATAAAAAATATGCAGAGAGAGCTAAGACAATCCTTTTAAAATATGATGATTATACAAAGTATTATCCTGAATCTGCCGCAAAAGCACGACCCGATTATTCTGAAGGAGTTCCGGCTCTTCCCGACTTTTTTACCACGATGAGATACATAAAACCTTTCGAGATTCTGAAAAGAAAAGGTTACCTGACCAGCACCGAAACCGGACATATTACGAAAGTGATAATTCATAATATCAACTACCTGCTTCAGGCGCAGGAGTGGGGGGCAATGAACAGATCTGCACTTCGTGCCGAAACTTTGGGATGGGCTGTCCGAGCATTACCGGATATACCTGAATCTGAAAAATGGAAATCTTACGAACATGCAATAGGTTATGATAACTGGGGTCACTGGGAAATTGAAGATGCAATGCTTTATCATGCTGTCTGGCTTTATTCCATGATCGGCTATGCTGATTCGAAGCAACAAATCAAAGAGCTATTCAAAACGCCGGTAATGTATTATTATTCGTATTATTTTCTTAACCTGATGGCGCCTAATGGAATGATTGCTGCTTTTGGTGACTCAAGAATGAATGATAACTGGGACAGGTGGCTTGTTTATTTTGAAACAGCTGCCAATATTTATTCAAATCCTGAATTAAAATGGGCAGCTTCGATAATCGCAAACAAATTCATTGACTTTAATAATAAGACAGCTACAGGTCTTGCTTATGAGCTGCTCGACTGCTACAGGTTAGGTTCAGACAATATTGATCCGGTCGTTCCGAACAATCTTAGTCAGGAGGTGATGGAAGATGTTCAGGGAAAGAAAATCGTAATGCGTGACGGATGGGATACGAAATCCTCATTTTTACTCCTGAATTATAAAGATGAAGGAGATGGCGGGCTTATCTACCGCAATTATCTCCGTGATGGTATTCCGGTTGAAGAGGAAAAAATGACACATGGACATGCTGATGAAAACAGCATTGCACTTCTTATGGGTAACGGGTCTGTTTTACTTGCAGACGGTGGGTATCGTGATTACATGCCAAGTGGTCCTTTTGGTGCATATCGTCAGGATTATTTCCATAACAGGCTGGTAGTCAGACCTGAAAAGATTTTCATGGGGCAGAAGCAGGGGGAAACAAGGTACAGTACCACAAATATGGCACCGGTGCAGGGCCAATCAATTCTGGATTTTGTCCATAATGCAGGTTCCTACAGGCAGGTACGGACAAACAAAGTGGACTTCATAACATTATCGGATTTCGATTATAGCCGCACAAGAGTTACTGATGAGACAATGGGTTATGAATGGGACAGAGTAATAACATATATAAAAGATCCGGGCCTTTATATTGTATTTGACATAATGAAAGGGAGAAAAGAGCAATATTTCACTGCCGCAAATATGTGGCACACGCGAAAGATTCTTTCTTCGGGTGCTCATTGGTATGATACTATGTATGATTCTGTTTATACCTATAAAAACAACACTGACAATCATTTATGGATTTATTTCCCGAAAAGTCACTACAGGTTAGAATCTGTTGAAAATGAAAAAAGAAATTTCACCGACGAGCTTCTCATATCAGAATACACCGGACAGTTCTTTGAACTTGGGCAACATATCGGGTTTATAACAGTATTAGTGCCTCATCGGAAAGATGTTGATGCCTCAGCATGGAAAGACCGGATAAGACTAGTTGAGACTGGTGAGGCAGAACCCGGATTGTCTGTTGAGATTACTAATGGAAATGAGATTATACAGGTAGGAGTAAAATCCGACCTGCGGATGGATATGATCAGGGATTATCGAAGACCTAAATATACCTATGAATCGGGAAAAATAGTTTATGATAAGGTTGAAACGAATGGCGATTTTTTCATTACAAGAAGATCAGGAGATAAGCTTTCATATACTGCTGTAAATGTTACTAAAATTCTTTATGGCGGAAAGCTTCTTTTCGAACAGAAACCCTCATATTTTGGTCTTGCATTCGATGGCAGTCCTGATGTTCAGGGTGTAGGCAAAGCAAGGTATTGGAGAGAAACTATAACATTGAAATAAACATTCCCTGGATTTTGAATTACAAGTTTTCCAAATAGATTCTTACTTGGGTATTAGCCCCTAAATCCACTAAAGGAGACTTGTTGATTATCTGTATATTAAGAGCCCCCTTTAGGGGGTGGGGGGCATAGTTATCGTTTTTCTCTTAACAGATCTACATACAGATTATAGGTTCTGTCAACTGCGGTCTGAGGATTGAAATCATTCAGTATTCTATCTCTGGCTTTTTCTCCCATCGAATGAAGATTGTCTCGATTTTCATAACATTTTATAATCCTTTCAGCAAGAGCCCTGGCTGATTTAACGGGCACAATATACCCGTTAATGCCCTCGTTAACAAGCTCTTTTGCACCTCCTTTATCCGTCACAATGACAGGCTTTCCGAGACACATTGCTTCTATGACAGATCTGCCAAGTCCTTCACTGACAGAAGGTTGAATATAAAGATCACAGATTGAAGTATATACAAGAGGCTCATCCGAATAACCGATTGTAATAAAATTACCAGAGTATTTTGTTTTCCTGATCATTTTCCTGACTACCCCTGAATCAGTTTTGTCGCCGACCAGAATAAACCAGACAGGCAAATTATCAGGTAAATAGTTTGCGGCTTTAATCAGATATTCCACCCCTTTTATTTTCCTGATATTTGCGACACAGCATATCACCATGGAATCATCCGGTACATTGAGATTCTTCCGGTTAACGGGAACTACAATATTCAACCATATCGGATCGTAACCTTTATATATCCTTATAGTTTTATCCTTCATCCTTGAAGGCGCCTGTTTCAATACATGTTCCTGAACAGCGTCACTCAGGCATATTAATTTATCTATCCTTCGACTAAGAAATGAAAAGTATGTGAAGGGATCATGCCAGTGAAGACTCAAGGAACCCAGAAAAGCAATTATTTTGATCTTCAGACCATGAGATGCAATTATTACATTGGTTATTGCTTTGCTGTATGTGATATGAATTATTTCATAGTTCTCCGTTTTTATTAGCCTTCTGAGCTTAAGGATGGCAGGAATGTCAAACTTTCTTATAATAGGGATGTATACTATTTTAATCCCCAAAGATTCCAGTTCAAGAGATTCAATTGTTTGCCAATGAGTAATAACTGTCAGATCAACTCCCTTTGCCTGTAATCCGCGAAACATATTTCTTTCAGGTAAAGTTGCTGAATAGCCCTGGCCAAGATTGATGATGAACAGAATTTTCATTGAGAAGATTATCTTTTTAGGTAATCATCATATACTGCCTGAAGATATGATTTTCCGTATTTTTCAGTCAGTTCCGGATTATTTCCCTTTTGAACGACAACTTTGCCTGCTGTATGATCATAAGCCACATAGGAAGTATCAGTCACAAAAACGAATCCTTCAATAAATGTATAGAAAGCAAATGATTTTGAATTCTTTGCCAGAATATTTTTAGCAAAAGGGAATTCTTCTTTAAGCCCAAGTTGACCAGCCAATGTTTTCGCTATATCTATCTGACTTCCAATCTTATCGATAGTAATTCCTTTTTTCACTAAGGCGCCACCTAACCAAAGCATTGGTATCTGAAAGATTTCATCAGAATAGGCTGGTGACTCAGGTGAAAGACGACGGCAATGATCTGCAACAAGAATGACGACTGTATTGTTCCACCAATTTGTTTTCTTAGCTCTGTCAATGAATGCCCCCAGGCAACTATCAGTATAGAAAATAGAGTTTTTAAATTTTGCATTTACAGAGGTTCCCTTAAAAACTGTTTTCATAGGAACTTCGAATGGTTCATGACTGCTGAGAGTAAGAACTCCTTCAAAAAAGGGTTGTCTGGCATTGTTTAACGAATCATAAAGCACATTTAAAACAATCCCGTCATGGATCCCCCATTTGGAGTTACGATACTTTTTATCAAAGCTAGACTCTGTGATTCTGGTCTGGAACCCGGAGTTGATGATATCTGAACTGAAGTTAGCAAAATTCAGATCTCCTCCATACCAGAATCTTGTTGTATATCCCTCTTTAACAAAGAGTTTGCCGAGACCCGGAAGAAACTGCGTTTTTTTTGGGTCTTGAATAATTGAACTTTTCGTCAATGAGGGATAACCATTTAATATTCCGGGAAGTGCCCTGTCAGTACGGTACCCGGCTGAATAAAAGTTTTTAAAAAACACTCCCTCTTTTATCAGTTTATTGAAACAAGGAGCAATTATTGAATCATTCTTCTGTACCCGAGTCATTGCACTTCCGAAACTTTCAATAATAATTAATAAAATATTAGGCTTCCCTGCACGAATAATCGTATCCGTTTCACCTGAACTTTCAGTAAGCATTTTGACCCTGGCATAGGCTTCGTCAAGATTCCCAAAGCTGTAGGGGTTTTTATCAGGCTGCCTGTAAATTGCTGAATTACCGAGATTCCAGACCACATTAATAGCTGTATGATTTGGGAATGGTTTATCGTTAAAATAGACAAAACCGGCATTCATTGCTGCCACACTGAATCCTCCTCTGATGGGGATAATCATTGAACCAAGAAGTACGAGGAACACTACAGAATGTAAGTACCAGTACTTTAATCTTTCGAATTTACTGAATGTGCTATAAATGAGTTTTTTAAATAAATATATTGAGAGTCCTGCGAAGAGAAGAAATGATATAACAAAATAAAGCACCAATCTTGTATCAATAGAAGCCATTGCATCTTTTGGGGTTTTCAGATAGTCGAGCAATGAAGAGTCCATTCTGAATCCCCAATATGTGTAAAGCTCGGCATCAACTACTATTATTATAGTGAAGAGAATTATTAAAAGATATGTATAAAACTTCATAAAAACCTTGTACCAGCGGCCATTAAAAAAAGTTCCCGGAACAGAAAGTAATAATGGGATTAAAAGAAGATACCCAGTCACCGAAACATCCATCTGGAAACCATGCCAGAAAGTACCCAGTATTTCTACCGGTTTGCACATCAGGGTTTCCTTGAACTGAACAATTAAAAAGAAAACTCTGGCAATGATGAAGAAACAAAGCCAGAATATTGAGTAACAAGCGATTGACTTAAGTCTTTTTATCATTAAAATGTAAAATTAGGGATCAACTAATAATTTATTGATGTTTCATTTGCCATATTTGTCAAAGCTATAAATATCATCTTTGCAACATCTTCCATGATATCGATAGTAATTGCATCAGGATCATCTCCGGGAAGATGGTAATATACTTTTTTATATCCGTTTGTTGTTCCGATTGCCATAGTACGATACCCTTCCATTTCGAAGACAACGCCATCACTTCTCGGGCGACCATAAAACGCNNGTCAGCAAGCCTTTATAGGTACTTCCCGCACTTACTGCCAGTCCGGTTCCGTTACCAACCATATCGAGATTAATATATGAAACAGTTCTTTCTTTTTTGAAAACAGGTTTTTGAGTGTAAAGCTTACTTCCAAGAAGACCATTCTCCTCCCCGCCAAAAAAAAGAAACATGACAGATCTTTTCAATTGAATTCCTGAGTGTGCCATAGCTTTGGCAGCACCCATTATATCAACCACTCCACTACCGTTGTCGAGGGCTCCGTTTACCACTTTCCCGGCGTTACCAACAGCATCGAGATGGGCGCCTATAATTATTACTTCATTTTTCAGAACAGGATCAATACCTTCAATGATTCCGATTACATTACAGCCTTTACCCTCAGGATGTCGTGTTGTATTGGCTCTTATGGTTACCTTTTTACCTGTATTGAAAGAGCCGGGTTTTAATGTTTTGATAATCTTATCAGTGATTTCTTTGTTGGATGTTTTCAGACCTGCAAAGATGTCTTCAAGTGGTTGAGGTCCAATCCCGCATACGATTATTGAAGGTTCGTAAGAAATATTAGGATTTGCCAATGCTCCATCAATATACAGCATTCCGGCCGCGCCATGCTTTACAGCATTTTCAAGTTTATACTGATGATAACAATAACTAACCCATTTCTTATATTCGGGATTACGGGGATCGGTATATGGTACATCCCTGTTCATGATAACTATTTTACCTTTTACGTCAATCCCTTTGTAATCATCATAATTAAGCTCCGGTGCAGTTACTCCAAAACCAACGAATACAACTTCTGCTGTAATCTCTCCGCTTCCTGAATTCATTCCGGGATAATAATCATCTGGATAATTATAACTCTTCTTAATGATTGATCCCTCAGACACCGGGATATTAAGTGTAAGACTTCCAATATCATTTATAACAGTGTAAGGATGATCGAACCATTGAAAATAGCTGCCCTCATCCCCACCTGGTTTAATGCCCCATTCTTTAAGCCGGTCAGCGACCCATGCGGCACTTGCCTGAAATTCAGGAGTTCCGGTAAGCCTTCCGTTAAATTCAGGCGAACAAAGTTTTTGAATCCAGCTCATCATCTCTTCGCTGGTTATTGTATGAAACTGTTTGAGAAGTTTTGATTCAGCTTCATCCTGTGAGTGAATCAGAGTTAAAGATGAAAGAAACAGAACAATTAGAAGAAAGTNNAGATCCCCAAAGACTTAATCCCTGAAAAGATAAAAACAATGTCAGCTTGTAAAAGAGGAATAAAGGTTTGGAAAATTCATAAATGATCATAATCTTGTAACGACTAATTAATTTTTATTATGAATAATGATATGACTAATACAGGGGACAAACAAACGCTGGTTTCATCAGGTTTTTTAATGGCATTTATTCTTATTACCAGTCTCTTCTTTCTTTGGGGGATTGCTCATGGAATGCTTGATACTTTAAACAAACATTTTCAGAATATGCTGAATATGTCAAAAGCTCAGTCAGGGATGATTCAGTTTTCTGTCTACACCGCCTATTTTGGTATGGCATTACCAGCAGGATATTTCATGAAACGATTCGGATACAAAAGCGGAATAATCCTGGGGTTATCTCTTTTTGCAAGCGGTGCATTTCTTATTGCCGCAACTACTACATTCGAATCTTTCTGGATCTTTCTGATCTGTCTGTTTATAATGGGATGCGGTTTAGCAACCCTTGAAACTGCAGCAAACCCTTATACCACAAAACTTGGACCAAAGGATACTGCAGAACGTCGTATTAATTTTTCGCAGTCATTCAATGGTTTAGCCTGGGTTATTGGACCGCTTATCGGCCTTTTTATTTATGGTAATAACAGTACAGTTAAAGGGCAGAAACTCAGCTCAATGGTTTTACCATATTGTGTCATTGGTGCAGTGGTTTTGCTGGTTGCTCTTGTCTTTGTTTTCACAAAACTGCCTGAAATTAAGGATGAAGAAATCACAGATAAGGACTTATCCCCGGATTCCCCTGATGCTGCTTTCAGGAATATGCCGCTTACAAAACATCGTCATTTTGTGCTGGGCGTAATTGCTCAATTCTGCTATGTGGCGGCACAGACAGGCGTTTTTAGCTATCTCATTAATTTTGTAACGGATGTTAATCAGGAACCTCATTTTGAAGTAGCTCATGGACCATATTTTCTTTCTATTGGATTTGCCTTGTTTATGATTGGACGAATGTCCGGAAGCTTTATTATGAGGAAATTTAAACCAACCAAGATGCTGGCAATTTATGCATTGATCTGTTGCCTGTTGTTACCGGTTGTGAGTATTAAAGCTGGATGGATTTCGCTAATTGCCTTGTATGGAGTGTTCTTCTTTATGTCAATCATGTTCCCGACTATTTTTGCTCTGGGGATTAAGGATCTTGGACCAAAGACAAAAAAAGCATCTTCATTCCTTGTAATGTCAATAGTTGGTGGAGCTGTCTTTCCACCAATAATGGGTTTAATTGCCGATAAATATTCAATGTCGATCGGATTTTTTGCACCGATCCCTCTTTTTGCTTTTATCCTATACTATGCTGTTAAAGGGAGTGCTGTGAGATTGAATCCATCCGAATAGAAAAAGAGGCTAAGTGCTTATTACCAGCAAAATATAATCATTAATAAAAGCATAATGCTTTTTAAATTTATAAAATTTGGAGTTGTTGGATTTACGGGTTTATTAATTGATTTTTCAATTACATATTTTCTTAAAGAAAAAGTCAAACTTTACAGATATATTGCCAATTCCATCGGATTCATAGTAGCTGCCAGTTCAAATTATTGGTTCAACCGGTTATGGACCTTTAAAAGCACCAATTCACAAATTGTTCTTGAATACAGTAGTTTCCTTATTATCTCAACGATCGGACTTGGGATAAATAACTTATTTCTATATTTATTTGAAAAAAGAATGAGGTTTTATTATGCAAAGTTTTGTGCCATTGTGATGACTACTATCTGGAACTTCTTTGCTAATTATTTTATTACCTTCAGATTATAATAATCTGAATGAGGTAATTAATGTTTTTTTAAAAATGTCCGACTAAAATTGGGAGATTCTTCGCTACGCTCAGAATGACAATCGTTTAGTAGGTTGTGCGGTAGGAAGGGGGTGTGCGGAGGCATTGCCTCCGCACACCCCCTTCCTCAAAAACCCAAATACCTGTCATTCTGAGCGAAACGAAGTGAAGCGAAGAATCTCCATTTAAATTCATATTTTACCCGGGCAATACTGTTATTTTTTATAAACCAAATGGATCGGATTTTCAAAACTGTAAGTCAGCCAGATAGTAATAAAAAAGGCGATGTGTTATCTATAAGCTCATTCGGATATTGTCACATCTTTAAACTTGCTGTTAGTGACAATATACTCGATTCCAGTTTCAGAACAGATTGCAAGTTTATATCTGCCCGCAGGAATATCTTCAACTTTNNTTTTTCTGAAAGCTCAAATACCTTGTTAAATTTCAATACCCCATTTGTGAAGAAACAAACTTGAAATTTGACAGGAAACACAGGATGTTTTAAATTTATCTGGTAAGGATAAGGATTGTACAATTGCATAGGTAATAAACATTGCTCTTTCTTTGAAAAATTATATTCTTTTTTGTCAAGAACGAAGCACTCTTTTTGCAAAGATTGAAAATCGGTGAAGTCTCTGGCATAAATTGTGTCGCCTCGTGATGTGATATACTTTTCCAGTTTCAGCTTATAATAATCGGGCAGAAAATGAGGAGCATATAAAACTTCTTTTCCGTGAAGCTGTTCTTCAAAATCCCATAAGTCAAACTGATTTTTTCTGTAGCTCAGGCTATTCAGAGTATAGGAGAATTTTTTTGTATAAAAAGTGTATTTTGAAGCTCTCTGATAGGAATTTGTAAAGACTACCGGTTTATTCCCGGCAATTTTTTCTATATCATGTGCCCATTTTTTTGTTCCGTGGTATGTAGTTCTGAAGAAATCTATCGGCAAGAAATCAATCATCATGGCACTTCTAAGAAACAGAATAAGTAAAATGGAGATAATTGTAACATATTTCAGATAAGCTGAAATTTTAGGTTTATCGTCTAAATTATTGAAAAGTATAATAACCAGCGGAATTGAAGCAGCGGCAGTCCATTGTGGTTCAACATGATAACGAAAACTTGAAATGAAGAAAAAAGCAAAAAAGCCGATGACAATATAGTATAATGTCCGCTCAAAGCTGTTGAGATTCTTAGCTCTGAACATCAGATAAATCACAACTGGAAATACTAATGGATTGTGAGTTAACAATTCATTCATAAAGTACTCTATAACGTCTTTAAGACTAAAACCCGCAACACGTTCGACCAGATGATATTTAACTGAGGGAAAACCATTGGAATATTGCCAGTATATGTGTGGGAAAAACAATACGATAGCAAGTATAGCAGCAATATAAAATTTTGGATTCTTAAGTAATTTCAGATTGGATAAAACAACAAAAATTATTAATAATGCTCCATGATACTTGCTATACATGATTACCGCCATCACTATTCCTAAAATGATGGTGTACTTCCAGGTATTATTCTGCTCAAATTTTCTATAAACAAAAAGGAAAAGGGCTGTAAAAAACAATAATGGAGAATCGGGTGTTGCAATGAATCCGAAAATATTGAATACGGGAAGGCTGCAAATTATCAATATTAATAAAAATACATTCTCTTTTTTCTTCCTTAATTCACTATCAATCATACACCAGATTAAATAAAATGAGACCAATTGAAGAAGTATACCCATTAATCTGACTCCCAATTCGTTTTTGAAGAAAAAGTAACCAATTTTAATCATTAAAGCGATCATTGGGGGATGATCAAAATAACCCCAGGCCAGATACCTGGAATACATCCAGTAATATGCTTCATCGCTGTTTATAGGGGTGAACCGGGCCTGCAAAAGGCTTAGAACAGCCCAAAGAATCAGAAAAATCCCGAATAATGCTGAAGATGAATCTCTGAGACTTAATTTCAAACTTTTCATGTTTATCATAATGTAAAAGTAATAAAATTAATTTGCAGCCAAGTCCAATAATATCACCGGAAGACGATTACCTGTCAGAGGCAAAATGATAAATATCAATGTGAGATGGGTTTTCCAGTGAGGATAGGGTAAACAGGGGGGAATGGGTTGAAATATTTTTCATTTTGCAGAAAACGTTTGAAACAAAGTCGGGGAGACTATCGCATTTAAAAATCACGAATCTCCATGAAAATAAATGAAATATGAACGGTGTTAATCGAACCATTTTCTCTATTTTTGGATAATAACAACCCCTTTTAAACTTTTGATTTATTAGCATTCACATGAAAAAATCAAAACCCCGGTTAACCTTTTGGCAGGTCTGGAACATGAGTTTTGGATTTCTTGGAATACAGTTTGGTTTTGCTCTTCAAAATGCAAATGTCAGCAGGATCTTTGAAACACTGGGAGCAAAGGTGGAAAACATTCCCATTTTATGGATTGCAGCTCCGGTTACAGGACTTATCATGCAACCGATTATCGGGCATATGAGTGATAATACCTGGAACAAACTAGGTCGTAGGCGGCCATATTTTTTAACAGGGGCAATTCTTGCCTCACTTGCTTTGATCTTTATACCTCATTCACCTGTACTTTGGGTTGCGGCCGGGATGCTATGGATAATGGATGCATCCATTAATGTTTCAATGGAGCCATTCAGAGCTTTCGTTGGCGATATGCTCCCCTCTGAACAGAGAACAACCGGTTTCGCAATGCAGAGCTTTTTTATTGGGATAGGTGCTGTTGTTGGTTCTGCCCTGCCATCTATTCTTACAAACTGGTTTGGTATTTCAAATATCTCAAAGGCAGGCAGAATACCACCTCATATTATTCTGTCATTTTTGATCGGTGCTCTTGTCTTCTTTCTGGCAGTTCTGTGGACTGTTCTAAAAACAAAGGAATATTCACCTGAAGAGATGGCTGAATTTAGCACGGGCGAACAAAATACAACTAAACAAATCAATACAGCGACGGAAGATTTACTTCCATATTCCAGATTCTTCAGATCATCTCTCTTTTGGATACTTGGCGGCCTTATAATCAGCTTTCTGGTTTTCATCTTTGAAATGAAAGCAGAAGTTTATATTCTTGGATTCGGACTCATTGCCTTTGGAGTTATACAATTGATTACCGGGCTGTTCACAATGAACAACAGAACTGACAATGGTTTGGTAATTATTATTAATGATCTTTTTAAGATGCCCAAAACCATGGTTCAACTGGCTTTTGTTCAGTTTTTCTCGTGGTTTGCTCTTTTTTCTATGTGGATATATACTACTGCCGGTGTAACCAGTACAAAATATGACATGAAACTTGACCGGAACATCTTTTCATCTTTAGAACAAACTATTGACAGGGTGTCTTTACTCCCGGATGCAAAGACATGGACCAATCTGGAAGACATCAGGTCTGATATGGCAATTTTTAAAAAGAAATTTGATGCAGGAAAACCTGTCGTCGCAACAATGAGGGTAGTTCAATTTT
>PMEC01000235.1:816-21905 GCA_003155705.1 Bacteroidales bacterium | reverse complement strand
GTAAAACTTCTTACCCTTGTAAGTCCATGAAGTTCACCGCTTTGCTCATATCGGTAAACTGTCCCGAATTCGGCCATACGCAAAGGAAGATCTTTATAGGAGTGGGGAGTTGCATTATATATCTCACAATGGTGCGGGCAATTCATTGGTTTCAGCATAAACTGTTCACCTTCCTGNNAGGTTGACATTACCAATATGTGGTGTTGTTACCATTTTATAACCCCTCTTTCTTAACACTCCGGTTAAGAAATCTATTAGACTCTGTCTTATATCGGAACCTTTCGGAAGCCATAAAGGAAGTCCCATTCCAACCTTAGCTGAAAATGTGAACAGTTCAAGCTCTTTTCCTATACGTCTGTGATCTCTTTTCCTGGCTTCTTCAAGGAATAAAAGATAATCATCGAGCATTTTCTGTTTTGGGAAAGTGATTCCATAAATCCTTGTCAGCATTTTACGGTTTTCATTTCCTCTCCAGTAAGCGCCCGCAAGGCTGAGTATCTTAATAGCCTTAATTGGTTCAGTAGAAGGCAGATGAGGTCCCCGGCAGAGATCTGTAAAATTACCCTGTGAGTATAGGGTGATCGTCCCGTCTTCAAGGTCCGCGATAAGCTCTGTTTTATATTCATCGCCCTTTTTGGTGAAAAGTTCCAAAGCCTCTTTCTTGCTAACATTTTTTCTTGTGAAAACAAGGTTTCCGGTAGCAAGTTCTTTCATCTTGTTCTCAATCAAAACAAGGTCAGATTCAGTAATAATCTTTTCATCACCAGGATCAATATCATAATAGAATCCGTTCTCGATAGCCGGACCAATGCCGAATTTTGTTCCGGGAAAAAGGTTTTCAATCGCTTCAGCCATAAGATGAGCCGATGAATGCCAAAAAGCATGTTTTGCTGCCTCATCATCCCATTTATGGAGTATTAATTCAGCATCTGTCTCAATGGCACGTGTAAGATCCCATATTTCTCCGTTAACTGAAGCAGCATATACTTCTTTTGCCAGTCGTGGACTAATCTGTTCTGCTATCTCCAGACTGGTAATACCTTTATTATATTCTCTGACAGACCCGTCGGGAAATTTAATCTTTATCATTACGCTACCTTGTTTTATTGACCGGCAAAGATAAATATATTTTTACAAAGCCGAGCCTGACAAACCATATGAGAAAAAACTTCTAGCATATACTTGATGATTTTATAATTTATTTTGCAAAAAAAAGTTACGTTTGCAATTATTAAAATTTGTTCCTCCATTTTAAATAATTCAAATGTCAAAAAATCGGTTATTCATCACAAAACCACTCCCACAGTTATTCAGTGAATCTCAGGAATCAGGTGGTTTAAAAAGGACTTTAACTCCACTGAATCTTACAACTTTGGGTATAGGAGCCATTATTGGTGCCGGTATTTTTGTTCTTACAGGTCAGGCTGCAGCTCAATACGCTGGTCCTGGAATTGTCATTTCTTTTATTATATCAGGTCTGGCATGTGGTTTTGCAGGTTTATGCTATGCCGAATTTGCTTCAATGATCCCCATTGCAGGGAGCGCTTATACTTATTCTTACGCTACTCTCGGTGAATTCCTGGCATGGATTATTGGTTGGGACCTCATATTGGAATATTTATTTGCGGCGTCAACCGTTGCCGTTGGTTGGTCTGGCTATGTTATAAGCTTCATGAAAGACCTTCATATTTTCATACCACCTCAATTTACAGGCGCTTCCGGTACTGTTCTGGTAAATGTGCCCGATATGGGTTGGAAACCTCTTACAGATTCTTTCGCTCATACTCTAGCTTCCACGGGAATTCATGTTGATTCATTGGCTCATGTTACTTGTGTCTTGAATCTGCCTGCAATGTTTATCGTTGCTTTATTATCGACTTTGCTCGTAATAGGTATCCGTGAATCGGCTAATTTCAATAATGTAATGGTTATTACAAAAGTCTCTGTTATAGTTTTATTTATAGCTATTGGTTTCATGTTTGTCAAAGCAGTTAACTGGCACCCTTTCATACCTGCCAACAAAGTTGAAGCGACTCCAATATCCCAGTACGGTTCTTTTTGGGGCTGGCTGAAAGCTTACAGTCATGAATTCGGCAAATTTGGCTTCAGCGGTATTTTGAGAGGTGCAGGCGTCATATTCTTTGCTTATATTGGATTTGATGCCGTATCGACTGCCGCACAGGAAGCCAAAAATCCTCAGCGCGACATGCCAATTGGTATTCTTGGCTCATTAGGGATTTCAACTGTACTTTATATTCTCGTCGCAATAGTGCTAACAGGCATAGTAAGTTATACTACTTTAAATGTTGCTGATCCGGTTGCAGTAGGTGTTGATGCTATGGGGAAAGGAATGTTCTGGCTGAGACCCATTGTAAAAATTGCAGCTATTGCCGGGTTAAGTTCTGTAATTCTTGTCATGCTTTTAGGACAGCCCAGAATATTCTACTCAATGTCAAAGGACGGTTTGTTACCTCCTGTTTTTTCAAAGGTTCATCCAAAGTTCAAAACTCCGTATGTCAGCACAATTATTACTGGTTCTGTTGCAATGGTTATTGCTGGCATTCTTCCAATCAGTATTCTGGGTGAGCTGGTTTCGATAGGGACTCTCCTTGCTTTTATTATCGTCTGCCTGAGTGTTCTTGTATTAAGAAAGTCTAAACCCGATATCCGGAGGCCATTCAAGACGCCATGGGTTCCTGTCGTTCCGATCCTTGGCGCATCCATCTGTTTCCTGCAGATGGCATCATTACCACTGGATACATGGTTAAGGCTTATTATCTGGATGGCTATAGGATTCTGTATCTATTTCTTTTATGGTGTGAAGCATAGTAAAATAAGGCAGAATATTCCGAAAGAATAACATGGCATTACGGTTTAATGGTACAAAGGCGTAAGGGTATAACGGCGAAACGGCGTAACGGCATAATGGTATAACTGCGTAACGGCATAACGGCATAACGGTATGACAACTTAACAATCAAACGATTTAATTATATATCATCGGAAAAAACAGAATAAGGCAGGTCTCTCAGATTATATCTTGATGCCATAACCTCTCCATAGGCTCCGGCAGACCTGATAGCAATAATATCCCCTCTACTGGTTTCATTAAGTTCTGTATCTTTTGCAAATGTGTCTGACGATTCACATATAGGTCCGACAATATCATACCTGAAAATCTTACCATCTGAAGATAGGTTTTCTATCTTGTGAACTGCCTGGTAAAGAGCCGGACGGATAAGGTCTGTCATTCCGGCATCGATAATTACAAAACATGTATTGACTCCTTTTTTAATATAGAGTACTTTTGAAATAAGAGATCCACATTGAGCAACAACAGATCTGCCAGGTTCAGCATGTAGCTCCTGATCATTATTAAAATCAACCAGCTTATTCAGAAGCGAAAAATATTGTTGGAATTCCGGCATCTTCTCAGGATTTTCATAATCGATTCCCAGTCCACCACCGGCATTAATGATCTGAAGTTTAATGTTTTGCGATGAAAACCATTTTTGCAGTTCATTGATCTTTTTGCACAGTTCTGTGAAAACAGACATCCGGTCGATCTGAGACCCGACATGAAAATGAATTCCTTTAAGTTTAATATTTTCCAGTTTTGAAATGAGAGAAACAACATCTTTCAGATCCTGAATATTTATACCAAACTTTGATTCTTCGATGCCTGTTGTTATGTACTTATGTGTATGTGCCTCAATATTTGGATTGATCCTTAATGCAATATCTGCAACTGAAGCATGATTTTTAGCAATTGAATTAATTACCTCAATTTCTGCAACAGATTCGCAATTGAAGCAGCCTATCTGTGCGTCAAGGGCTGAAACTATTTCCTTGTCTGCTTTGCCTACTCCGGCAAAGAAAACTTCCTTTGGCTTAAACCCCGTGGAAATTGCTCTCTCAATTTCATTCATACTTACGCAATCCGCACCAAAACCATACAAAGAAATTAATTGCAGTATCCGTGGATTTGAGTTGGCTTTGATTGCATAATGTATCTTTATTCCATATTTCTCAGATTCGTCCTTAATAATATCGAGTGTGTTTCTCAATACATCGAGATCATAGAAATAAAAAGGTGTTGGCAGTTCTTTGAACTTCTCCAGGTATTTATTTAGTTTTTTTATCATTGAAAAGATGTTTGCTCAATAATTTTAGGGCTTTTATTTTGTTGCTTGTATCAATGAGTAAAGAAAGGCTGTTAGGACTGCCCCCATATGAAATCATCTTTAAAGGGATAGTGTTCAATGCTTCAAAAATTTCAGGAGCCGAACCTGTCTTTTCGGTGCGGAAATCGCCGACAATACATATAATTGACAGATTTTCTTCTATTTCAACGGAACCAAGCTCTTTCAGATCTTTTGCTATCTGAGGAAGATAATCCGGGCTGTCTATCGTGAGTGAAACAGCTACTTCTGAGGTGGTTATCATGTCAATTGGTGTTCTGAAAGCCTCAAATATTTCAAAAACTTTGCGAAGGAAACCATACGCCATAAGCATCCTGTCCGATCTGATTCTGATTACAGTGATTCCATCTTTAGCAGCAACAGCTTTATAGTCCTGAGGTGCACTTGCTGATGTAATTAGTGTCCCCGGATCATCAGGGTCCATCGTATTCTTTAACCTTACCGGAATATTTTTTTCCCTAGCCGGATTAACGCTTGAAGGGTGAAGAATCTTCGCCCCAAAATAGGCAAGTTCGGCAGCTTCATCAAAAGAAAGCTCTCTTATTACCTGCGTGTTCTTTACATATCTGGGATCGTTATTGTGAAATCCATTGATATCAGTCCAGATCTGAATTTCTGAAGCATTTAAAGCAGCACCAATCAAAGAAGCACTAAAATCACTTCCTCCGCGCTTGAGATTATCTATTTCACCAAATGCATCCCTGCAGATAAAGCCTTGCGTAATTATAATGTTTTCTGTGGTATGGTTTTCAAGTTCTCTCCTCAGGTTTTCTTCGATATAAAACAGATCCGGCTCCCCATATTTATCAATTCGCATAAAGCTGAGTGCGGGTAAAAGTACGGAACTGATATTGTTCTCCTGCAGCAGAAGATGAAAGAGGGTAGTGGATATCATCTCACCTTGCGCTAAAATTGCTTTTTCCTGAAGTTTAGTAAATGCTCTCAGGGTGAAGTTTTTAATGTAATCAAAATGCGAATTAATCATCTCATGCCCTATTTGTCTGGTACCCTCAAAGGTGTACATCTCCTGTACCACATTCTGATACTTTGATCTCAGCTCTTCAATTTTTGCGGAGGCTGCACTAGTATCTTCTGAATAGAGAAGCCCGGTTATCTCAACAAGACTGTTTGTAGTTCCTGCCATAGCTGATAAGACCACAATTTTATGGTCGGAATCATTTATGAGTGGTATCAGGGCTTTCATTCTATCTGGATTGCCAACTGATGTTCCACCGAATTTTAATATTTTCATTGAATTTAAGTTAAAAAAACCTGCATCTTTCGGCAGGTCTGAATTATCTTTATGAATTTCATTATAGAAAAAGAAAATTTCAGACCCCGGCATCAGGACGTATAATAAATATTGTAAACTTGTTATTCATTCTGAGGATTTGTCTAAATCAGTGGCAAAAATATGTTTTTTAATAATATGAAATGTTTAAATGGTATATTTTTTGTAAACAACATTTTACCCGTATTTTAAGAATTTGAATCATGAAAAGGATTTTTTTGATCGGTCTGGTTTTGGTAATATTCATTATGCCTGAAGGCAATTGCCAGCGAAGCAGGGATAAGGTTAAAATAAAGCCAGATTCTTTAAAGGTAGATAGTGTTGAATATAAGCTGATTGTTTTTGATCCTGGTTTCGATTCCTGGCTTGCCACAAAACCACAAATGAATTTTTATTCAAAGGAATACTATGAAACGAAAAACAGATTATATGTCACTGAGTGGAATTACAGGAATCAGCAGCCTCTTACTTTTGGAGATTTATATGACTCAAAAATTGAATACTATTTTAATGTAGATTATGGTATTGAACTGAATTACAGGCTTTACTACTATTTCAGATTTTTTGAGGAAACTAATCATATCAGCCTTATAAATCAGGTTCATTGATACTGGTATCAGGTCAATAGTCTATTGATCGCTGTCTGAAGGATTTTTTTTGAAGATTATCATTTGTTTCTTTTTTTTTTTACTTTTGCACCCGCTGTTAATAATTATGCAGCAAGCTCTTTTAAAATACAGCCCCGAAATGGGATTTCCGCCCAGATGGCGAAATTGGTAGACGCGCTAGTTTCAGGGACTAGTGTCAGCAATGATGTGCAGGTTCGAGTCCTGTTCTGGGCACTACTGAAGACAAAAGATAAAAGGCGAAAGATAAATTGATTTCCTTAATTTCTTTACTTTTATCTTAATACTTTTATCTTTTTTCTTGTCAATGCCCAGATGGTGGAATTGGTAGACACGCTACTTTGAGGGGGTAGTGCCGGTTACGGTGTGCAAGTTCGNNTTCCAATCTTTTTCAGCCGTATCATATCTGCTCAGAAAAGTGATATAGTTTTTCCCGAACTTAAATGGGTCAATGAAGTCGGGGCAAAAAATATACCTTCCTCCAAAAACATATTCACTGTAAATAAATATGGTGCAAAAAATGATGGAAAAACTTTGAATACAAAAGCTATTCAGGCTGCAATAGATGCCTGCTGGAAAAATGGGGGAGGCGTTGTAACATTTGATACCGGGGCTTACCTTACCGGATCTTTGTTTATTAAAAAAGGGGTAAATCTCCTGATCAGTGAAAAAGTGATGCTGCTTGGAAGTCAGAATATTGAAGATTATCCGGAGATTAATACCCGGATTGCAGGAATTGAAATAAAATGGCCGGCAGCACTTATTAACATACTCAAAGAAGATAATGCAGAGATTTCGGGAAAGGGAAAAATCCATGCTCAAGGCAAAATTTTTTGGGATAAGTACTTCAAGATGCGAAGGGATTATGACGCGAAGGGTTTAAGATGGATTGTGGATTATGATTGTAAACGTCCCCGTACAATGCTTATACAGGAATCATCTAATATTACAATCAAAGATATTACATTAAAGCAGGCCGGTTTCTGGACAGTCCAGATTCTTTATTCAGAACATGTTACAGTCGATGGAATTGTTATCCAGAATAATGTGGATGGAAGTGGCCCGAGCACAGATGGAATCGACATTGATTCCTCCACGAGAATACTTGTCCAGAATTGTGATATTGATTGTAACGATGATGATTTTTGCCTGAAAGCCGGTCGCGATGCAGACGGGCTAAGAGTTAACCGTCCTACTGAGTATGTTGTAATCCGAAAATGTGTTGCACGCAAAGGGGCCGGTCTTATCACATGCGGAAGTGAGACTTCAGGTGGAATCAGAAATGTACTGGCTTACGATCTGATAGCAAATGGCACATCCAACTGTATCAATTTCAAATCTGCCATTACCCGCGGCGGTACCGTCGAGAATATTTATGTTCATAATATTGAAATGAATAATGTAGGCACTATGCTCCGGGCTACAATGGACTGGAATCCTGCTTATAGCTATTCAACATTGCCCAAAGGATATTCTTATGACAGTATTCCGAATCACTGGAAAGTTTTCCTGGAAAAGGTAGGCCCGGAAAGAGGGACTCCTCATTTTAAAAACGTCTACCTTACGGCGATGAAGGGTTCAGTGAGAGGTGCAGCTATTTCAATATCGGGTATGAAAGAATCACCTGTTGAAAACTATTTTCTCACAGATATTGAAGTTGAAGCAAGATCTCAGGGGGATATTTCATTTGCCAAAGGGTGGAAGTTCAAAAATGTGTCTGTCAAAACCAAAGATAATAGTGTCCTGAAAGTTCAGAACAGTACAGAGATGGATTTGAAATTGCAGTAAAATGATAAAGCAACTCCCTCGATTTTCTTCAGATTTCTGTTTTAAACTGTTTTTCTTGTCTTAAGATGTTTTCTGATTATTGCTAAAGTTTTATTTTCTGCGGTTCTTTCCCGTTTTATTTCAAAAATGCGACAGCCTTATTTGTCCAATTACTCTTTTAAGTAATCAGATGATCATCCAGTGAAATGGAAAGAGCTTCTCATTATTGTTAATAATTTATTATCCAACGTCAGGAATTTCTCGATAAATATTACTATTTTAGTATACTTATCTGATAAAGTGAATAATAAAACATTGAAAGAATAAATCATTTATTGAAAATGGAGATCCGACTCATGATATAAGGATGTAATTATTTATATAGGTATTTCGGAAATTTAATATTTGATATATGAAGAACGTAATTCTTACCCTGTCAGTTTTTTTCCTGGTAATATCAGTCCTTCCAGCCCAGAAAGCACCTATAAAATTTGGTGAAGTTAGTCCTGATGAGCTTAAAATGGTATCTTATCCGGGAGATACATCA
Source organism: Bacteroidales bacterium (assembly GCA_003155705.1). GTDB lineage: Bacteria > Bacteroidota > Bacteroidia > Bacteroidales > VadinHA17 > LD21. Next base: position 13,472 of record PMEC01000235.1, on the reverse strand, counting down.
GCAGCAGCAGTAATATTATGTGACTATGGTTATTTAAATATTCAAACTGCACTTTTTACCAGAACTTTAAGAATAAAAATTCTCAAGAAGGAAGGTTATAACTGGGCCAACCACAGCTATCCAAGTACTGAGACTTCTACAATAAAAGGTATTACAACTAATCTTGAGAATGACAAGGTTGTTCAGGAGAAGTTAAAGAACGAATCAATTTTTTACGATAAGTTATCAGAAAAGAATTTTGTAGTTCGGGCTGCAATGCCAAATATAAAGGTTGGCTCAGTAATAGACCTACAGTTTGCCTTTAAAGGTATACCGTCAGAATGGAAGTTTCAGGAGGTGATACCTGTAAAATACAGTGAATTAATACTTGAGAATCCGAAGGATGTAAGATTCAGAATAAACTATTTTGGTTTTGAACCTCTAGCTGTCTCTACTCCACCGATATGGATTGCAAAAGAAATGCCCTCCTTTAAGATAGAATCCTATATGAGTTCAAAAGAGAACTATCTTACAAAATTTGAATTTGATATCCTCAATATTACCTACGGTGCATTTACAAAAGAATTTGCATCATCATGGGAATCTGTAAGCAGACTTTTACTGGATAATTCAAATTTCATATCTCCAAACAGCGGTTCAATTTATTTGAATAATCTGGCAAAAAGCATAGAGAATTCAAAAACCACAGGCGAGGAGAAATTGAAAATGGCCTATGAATCAGTTAAATCAATTGTAAAATGGGATGAGAGAAAATCAGTTGTTGCTTCAAGTCCTAATTTTGCTTTTACATTTAAAATGAAGCTTGGCAATTCGGCAGATGTCAATCTGATCCTTTACCAATTGCTTAAGAAACTCGATTTTGATGTTACTCCGGTTGTCATGAGCACCAGGGATAATGGAATTTTATCGCCCATTTCACCAAGTCTGAGTAAGCTTAATTATGTAATTGTCCTTGCGAAGATTGGTGATAAATCAATTTTGCTTGATGCTACAGAGCCTTATATGCCTTATTATCTGATTCCTTTAAGATGTCTGAACAATTCCGGAAGAACAGTAAGTGAAGTAAAAAGCGATCTGGTTGATCTTTCCACAACACGCAAAGATAAAGAATTTACCACATACTTTCTTAAAATACAGGAAGACAACACACTGAGAGGTAAGCTATCCAAAAGGAAAATAGATTATTCTGCTCTTGACTTCAGGAGCAAATACCACAAATTCAATAGTCAGGATGCATATCTTGAAGACTTTAAAAAAGATAAACTGGGTCTGGTCATAAATGAATCCAGAATTGATAATGTAGATAGTGTCTATCTCCCTGTTATTGAAGAATATGATGTCACTTTAAATAATCTGCTTAATGTTCTTGGTAATGAGGTTTATATAATGCCTTTGCTTTATGATCAATTAAAAGAAAACCCTTTTGCACTGGATGTAAGAAAATACCCTGTCGATTATGGATATAATATAGAAAAAAATACTACTTCAAGTTTTGAGATACCAGATAACTACACTGTTACAGAATTACCTGGATCGGTCAGACTCAGGATGGAAGGTAATTCTGCATCACTTATTTATGATGTATCCCAATTGGGGAACACCATAAAAGTAACTTCTATATTTGCTATAAATAAAACTATGTTTTTGCCGGAAGAATACGCTGCTCTTAAAGAATTTTATAATCAGGTGATTAAAAAACAGTCTGAGCCAATTATCCTTAAAAAGAAGTAAAATTATGTCGGCATCAAAAAACAGGACTATTCTCTTTATTTTATTTACTTTTTTCCTGACATGGGTCTATGGAACAGATAATAAATATAAAGTAAACGATATAGCTAAAGATCTTCTAGTTGACGCTAAAGCAGTCGTTAGAACCAGTGAAACTGTCTTCGAGATTTCAGATATTGATAAAGCTGTAATGAGTGTCAAATACGTTATAACTATTTTAAATACAAATGGTATTGACAACTCAGTTTTGATTAAGTTTTATGATAAATTCTTAAGTGTCAGGAAAATAAGATCAGATCTATATGACCAGAATGGAATTCCGATTAAAAATGGAATAAATGTAGATGTGAAGGATTACTCAGCAAATGCAGGATATTCGTTATATGAGGATAACAGGGTTAAGTTACTGGATCCAAAATACCGTACTACACCCTTTACTGTTGAATTCACTTATGAGATCGTTTATAATGGACTCTTGTTTTATCCCGACTGGTTTGTCTATGATGATTATAATGTTTCAGTTGAAAAATCAACATTTACGATAATAACACCTAATGAATTCAAATTCAGGTATATGGAAAATAATATCAAAGACAGGGTCACAATTAATAAAGGAAAGGATAAAACAACATATACTTGGAAAGCAGAAAACATGCCTGCCATAAAAAATGAACCATTCGGCACACCCTTTCAAGAATATACCTCAAATGTCCTGACTGCTCCTTCTGATTTTGAAATAAGCGGTTATAAAGGGAACCTGGAATCGTGGAGCAGTTTTGGAAAATGGATCAATATGCTCGGTAAAGGAAGAAATACTCTACCTACAGAGTCAGGTGATAAAATCAGAAAATTAGTTTCCGGCATGACTGATGATTATGAAAAAATCAAGGTTCTTTACAATTATTTGCAAAATAAAGTCCGATATGTCAGCATTCAGAAAGGAATAGGAGGATGGCAGACGATAAATGCAGAAACTGTTGACCGTCTTTCATATGGAGATTGCAAAGCGCTTTCAAATTACATGAAATCGCTTTTAGATGTTGTTGGTATAAAGAGTTATTATACTCTTGCTAATGCTGGAGAAGATGCCACACCAATAAAAGCTGCCTTCCCTTCAAACCAATTTAATCATGTAATAATTTGTGTGCCATTTAAGAATGATACTCTCTGGCTTGAATGTACAAGCCAGCATTTACCTTTCGGTTATATTGGAACATTTACAGATGACAGGAAAGTCCTTCTAACAAGTGAAGATGGGAGCGCTCTGGTGAATACAAAAAAATATACTATTGATGATAATAAGCAAATCAGGAGTGCTACTGTAAGTCTTGGTGAGGATGGCAATGCTACTGCAATTATCAAAACAGATTACCGAGGTGCTCTGTATGATAAAGTTTACTGGGTTCTTCAGATGGATGAAGCCGACCGTAGAAAGGATGTTCAGACCCGTATTACTGTTCCCAGTTTCAAACTGATTAATTTTTCCCATAGAGAGGAAAGGAATATTATCCCGTCTATCAAAGAAGAACTATTTCTGGGTTTACCTGATTATGGAATTATTATGGGAAACAGATTCCTTTTTAATCCAAATCTGATGACAAAGTTTGGTAAACTTCCTTATAAAACAAAAGAAAGAAAATCTGAAATTAGTATAAGAAGATCCTATAATGAAATTGATACAATAACATTCAAATTACCTGTCAGTTATAAAATAGGTCAGATTCCGGAAAAGGTTTCTGTTTTGACAAAGTTCGGCCAGTACACCACAGAAATTTCCTTTTTTAACAATACAATCAGATATATAAGAACATTTAAGTTTTTTAAGGGGCTTTATCCGGTTTCTGATTATTCTGACTTTGTGGATTTCTGTGATAAGGTGTCAATCAATGATGAAAGTAAAATTGCTCTTACAAAAATTCTCTGACCAAAACCGGAAATCACTTTTCAATCGAATCATAAATGGCCTGAAGAATTTCTGTTCTAAGGTTCATATCTGTGACCAGATTATTATTCCTGGTGGGGTAAACCCTGTTGCAGAAGAATATATAACTGATTTCATATTTCGGATCTACCCACACAAAAGTACCTGTATACCCGGAATGGCCGAAACTTTCTGGTGATGCGCTCCTGGCAGGATACACTTCATCCGGTTTAACTTCCTGATTATTAAGCAATGGTTTGTCAAATCCAAGTCCTCTTCTGTTCTTGTTTTCAGGAAACTGCACCCGGCTGTACTCTTTCATAACTTCATTGCTTATTAACTGTTCTCCTCCATAGTTTCCCATCCTTCTGTACAATTCCATGAGTTTCATCAGGTCGTTGGCAGTTGCGAATAGCCCGGCATGACCAGAAATTCCCCCCAGCATAGCAGCGCCTTCATCATGAACAGTCCCATGTAACAGCTGTTTTCGAAAAAGTGAATCATACTCTGTAGGTACAATTCTGGTAAGTGAGTATTTCTTATATGGATTAAATCCGATCTCAAACGCCCCTATTTTATGATATAACTCAGATGTCACAAAATCATACCAAGGTTTGCCGGCGAGCCTGTCAATAATCTCCGGAACAATTATAAATGTCAAATCTGAATAGAGATATTTTTTCTCTCCAAGAGGCGATTTTTTTATCTCGGTGAAGATTTTCTTCCTGTAATTCTTGTTAATATAAAGTCCTTCGGCAACTTCTTCCGGGTACTTTTTCGAAGCTTCCGGTGAAAAGATATTCCTTTTGAACTTTCCGTCTTTTTTCACAGTTTCCTTCCAGAAAGGGATCCAGGCTTGCAGTCCTGCCTGGTGTGTTAGCATATCTCTCAATAGCAGATCAGCCTTATTTGTTCGGCGGAAATCCGGCAGATATGTTCCAAGCTTTTCATCGGGAGAAAATTTTCCTGACGAATTCAGCAACATCAAAGCTGGCAATGGACCTGATATTTTTGTAACAGATGCGAGGTCGTAAAGGTCATCTTCTGATACTCCGACCCTGTTTTCATATGTCTGATAACCATAAGTCTTCTGAAAAACCACAACCCCTTTTCTTGCGATCATTACCTCACAACCCGGATAGGCTCCGACAGCAATACCCCAATTTGCAATTGAGTCAACCTTCCTGTTCAGAAATTCAGAGTTCATACCCGCACTTTCAGGAATGCCGTACTGGAGACGCAGATTTCCCGGGGTAATAATTCCGTAACCCTCCGGGTATTTATTATTAATAGTCACTGGCAGCAATCCCTTTGATCCGATACCACCGAAAATGAGCTGTACTGACAGATCCTGGGTGTAATTATTTTCCTGATATGCCAGGATGAGCCCGGCAGCTTTTTGAAGAGAATTGATCTTGGCGATGGCATAGGGATTTCCAAAATATGTGATAATGCACCTGTTTTGCATATTTAGTTTTTCGAGCAAACTATCAAGGTTCTCAGGAATGCCAAAGTTCATGCCAGGTCTTTGATCGGTATTAAAAATCCCGGTAATGACCAGATCATAATGAGCCAGTTTTTTTAGAATTACGGATGTCTTCTTCTGATTAATTGTATCAATGAAAAAGTTATCAGCGGGAGCATATTTTGATATTCTTTCCTGGAATAATGTTGGCTCTTTTTTATTTTTGTTTATAGCAAGCGTTGCTATCCTGGTTCTTTCAAGATGACTCACAGGTATAATATTATCATTGTCATTCAATACTGTTATTGCTGAAGCATACAGTTCCCGGATCAATGCGTTTGATATCCCTTTTGACAGATCATGTTCCAGGTTTGTCTGTCTTACTTTTTTATAATTGCTAAGTCCAGCCCAGTATTTTGCTGCAAGTATTTTCCGGCATCTGGATGTAACCTCCTCCGCTGTTATTTTTTTTGCTTTTACCAGATTACTGATCTCTCTGACAGCAGCATCAACATCAGTAACATATTCAATCACATCATTTCCGGCTTCAAACGCCTTTGCATCGGCTACCCATGGTTCATAGTACTTTGTGACACCTTTCATATTCATTGCATCGGTCATCACAAGTCCTTTGAATCCCATTTGTTTCTTGAGGAGATCATTTATAATTAAAGAGGAAAGCGTGGATGGCAAATTTGAAGTAGTATCGAGCGATGGAACCCTAAGATGTGCAGTCATTACACCACATATTCCTTCATTAATCAGCCTCGAAAAAGGGAACAATTCGAGACTATCCAGTCTTGATTTTGAATGGTTTATCACAGGAAGATCATTATGTGAATCTACATCAGTGTCTCCATGTCCCGGAAAATGTTTTGCAGTTGCCATTATGTTATTATCCTGCATCCCTTTCATATACATCAGTGTCTTCGCTGTAACCTTTTCCCGGTTCTCACCAAAGGATCTGTAGTTGATGACCGGGTTCAGTGAATTGTTATTTATGTCTGCAACAGGAGCCAGATTCATATTGATGCCCAACCTTTTACTCTGATCTGCAATAGCTTTCCCCATGAGGTAAATGAGTGAATCATTCTGAATTGCCCCAAGTGTCATCTGATATGGAAACTTTTCCACATTATTCAGCCTCATTCCCAGACCCCATTCAGCATCAGTTGCAATAAACAGCGGAACTTTAGAGATTTTCTGATAGAAATTTGTCAGCTCAGCCTGTTTTCCCGGAGTACCCTGAAAAAAAATTATTCCTCCAATACCGAATTTTCTTATGATATCACTAACCTCTACTGAATGCGAAACATCTTTGTCAGACCATGCCGGAATCCATATTAATTGGGCAATCTGCTGATCGGTGGTAAGCGTTTTTAATACAGAATCGACCCAGGGATGGTTCAGATATTTTATAAACGGAGGATCTGTCTGCTGAGCCCTCAAAGAGAGTGGAAACAGAAGAAGATATGTAATAATTGCAGGAATTATTTTTTTCTTCATAAAATGCATTTTCATTTTATTTTTTGAGGTGATCAGTTAAACATAAATTCAATACTCTTTCAAAAATAGTGTTTTTTTCACCTCAGATTCCTGTCTTAATCTTAATCTTGCCGACAATAATTCAAGGTGACCTTCAAGATTATTACAAATTGACATTAATTATTATTTTTACGTAGCAAAAAAAATCTCTGTAATGGTTAAAAGCAGCAGGTTATTCTCTCTCGATGTATTAAGAGGTCTGATAGTTGCATTCATGATTATCGTTAATACTCCGGGCAGCTGGAAATTTGTCTATGCTCCTCTGCAGCATTCCAAATGGAATGGTTGTACACCAACCGACCTGGTTTTCCCGGTTTTTCTTTTTATTGTTGGAGTATCAATGTGGTTTTCACTCAAAAAATATGACCATCAGGTTACCGGTGCATCTCTGTTGAGGATTTTCAGAAGAGTAGTAGCTATTTTTGCATTAGGACTTTTCCTGAATATTTTTCCATACTTCAGCCGTGATTATTCTACTTTAAGAATCATGGGTGTTCTCCAGCGCATCGCACTTGCTTATGGATTTGGCGCTTTGATATGTCTTGCAGTAAGAAGAAATTATATCTGGGTTGTTACCGGCTCACTGCTTTTGCTTTACTGGGGAGTGATGGTACTGTTCGGTGGTTCAGATCCTTTCAGTCTGGACGCCAATCTTGCGCTTAAGGTTGATCTGAAGATTCTTGGTGAAAAGCATCTTTATCAGGGTTTTGGGATTCCTTTTGATCCTGAAGGATTATTAAGCACCATCCCGGCTATTTGTTCAGTTTTACTGGGGTTTCTGACAGGAGAAATGGTTGGCAAAGGATCGCCCAGCGGGGTTACTGTCATTAAGTTATTGCTATTTGCCGCAGGAAGTGTTGGGTTAGGTCTTCTCTGGAACCTTATCTTCCCTCTAAATAAACCATTGTGGACCAGTTCGTATGTACTTTATACTGCTGGAATCGGAATAGCTGTACTTTCGCTCTTTTATCTTGTCACAGATATTTTCAAGTTTCAGAAGTGGGCAACCTTTCTGGAGGTTTTGGGCACAAATGCTCTTTTTACATATTCACTTTCCATTCTCTGGGTCAAGTTATTGTTCCTTATCAAGGTAGGTTCGGGGGTGGAAAAAGTTTCTCTTTACGGATGGTTCTATGAAAAGGTTTGTGTCCCTGTTGCCGGAAACCTTAATGGCAGCCTGTTGTTTGCAATAATTCAGCTATTGATCTTGTGGGGTATAACGCTTATTCTTTACAGGAAGAAAGTATTTATAAGATTTTGAAAAGATAAAAGACAAAAGTATAACGACAAAAGTAAGACGTATTTAGAAGGTAAAATGTGGCTGTTGAAAAAGTACTTTGTGAACCTTCGTGAAAACCTTTGTGTCCCTTCGTGGTTAAACCTAAATCATTGAACCACAAAGGATCACAAAGGACGACACAAAGTACCACAAAGGGGGAAAGTCAAAATTAATCTCTTTTTCAACAACCCTAGACAGGTTGAGTTCATGAAAGTAAAAAGTAAGAAATAAAAAGAGGTAATTATTTATGAACGAAATATCTTTAATATCAGATGGATACAAAAAAATATTTGGAAAAGCTGAACTAAAGATCGTTCCTATACCGGCCTCAGGATCTGACCGGAAATATTACAGGATTGGTGGAAAGAAAAGCAGCATAATTGGCGCGTTTAATCCTAATCCTGAAGAAAATAAGGCATTCGTAGGCTTCACCAGGCATTTCATCTCAAAAGAGCTTCCCGTTCCTGAGATTTACGGGCACCTTCCCGATGAACATATTTATTTTCTTCAGGATCTGGGAGATACAAATCTCTTCACCTGGTTGAATCAAAAGCCTGTTGGAAATGCCTTTGATAATGATACAACGACTTTATACAAAAAAATACTTGAAATACTTTTGCTTTTTCAGATCAGGGGAATTGATGGTCTCGATATGGAATTATGTTACCCGCACCGCAGCTTCGATAAACAGTCGATGATGTGGGATATGAACTATTTCAAATATATGTTTCTGAAATTGATATCAGTTCCCTTTAATGAAAAGAAGCTGGAACATAATTTTAATGTTTTAAGTGACTTTCTCCTGGAAGCCGGTCAGAATTATTTTCTTTATCGTGATTTTCAGTCCGCTAATATCATGATTCTTGATGGTAATCCCTGGTTCATTGATTATCAGGGAGGCAGGAGTGGAGCTCCTCAGTACGATGTTGCTTCACTTCTGTATGATGCTAAAGCCCATATTCCAATTGATATAAATGAAATGTTGCTGGATTATTATACCGACATATTTTGTACCGTGACAAAAGAAAACAGAGACCGGTTTACAGAACACTATGCCGGTTTTAGCTTGATCCGTCTCATGCAGGCGTTGGGAGCTTTTGGATTCCGTGGATTGTACGAACAAAAACCTTCATTCACTGAAAGTATCGTTCCGGCAGTTAATCTCCTGATAGGTATTGTAAATTCCGGAAAACTTCCTGTGAATATCCCTGAATTGAAACAAATTATCAGCATCATTCCTGATACCAGATTATTCAGGAATTTAACAGAGCGGGTCGACACAAAAAATTAACCAGGTGATATTATGAAGGCAATGATTTTCGCAGCCGGACTAGGGAAAAGACTTGAAAAAATAACCGAGAATATTCCTAAAGCTCTTGTAGATATCAATGGAAAAACTGCTCTTCATCTCGCTGTTGAGAAATGCACTGACTATGGATTTAATGACATAATAATCAATGTGCACCATTTTGCAGATATGGTTGAAGATGAAGCTTCAAGACTAAATAAAATGGGATTTAGAATCTCAGTCTCGGACGAACGGGAAATGCTGCTTGAGACTGGAGGAGGATTATACAAAGCCAGAGGATTCTTTGATAAAAATCCATTCCTTATTTATAATGTTGATATTATTTCTGATCTGGATCTTTCATCTCTGTACAGTTTTCATATTAAAAATAATGGGCTGGCTACCCTGGCTGTTAGGAACCGCCCCGGAAACAGGTTCTACCTTGTTAATGAATCAGGTTTGATCCGTGGATGGACAAACAAATTAACCGGAGAAAAGATACTTGTCGGAGCTGTAAGTGAAAAGCTTACCGAAATAGCCTTCTCCAGTATGCATATTGTTGAACCTGAGATATTTGATTTTATGAATGAAGGTATCTATACTATGACTGCTCAATATCTAAAACTCGCCGGAGAACATAATATTTATACTTTCAAACACGATGAAGGATTCTGGGCCGATATAGGTACTCCGGAAAACCTTGAGCAGGTAAGGAAGTATTTTGACAATTAAAATCTAGCTCATTTTAAATACTCATAACCTAATGTTGCCAGGAAGAAACCTTAGTCAATTTGAATTAAAGTTATGTTGGATATACATTGAATTTAGATATTTTTGCATACTTGTAATTAACCTGATATAATTCTGAAGATGGGAAAAGTACTTTTAATAGGTGCCGGCGGAGTAGGTTCGGTTGTAGCTCATAAAATGGCTTCCCTTCCGGATGTTTTTTCTGAAATTATGCTGGCAAGCCGCACCAGGTCGAAATGCGAAGCTATTGCTGATCGAATCGGGAAAGATCGTATAAAGACCTCTCAGATTGATGCTGATAAGGTTCCTGAACTTGTAAAACTAATTAAATCCTTCAGGCCGGATATTGTTGTCAACGTGGCACTTCCCTACCAGGATCTTCATATTATGGACGCATGTCTTGAAACAGGTGTTGCTTACCTCGACACTGCCAATTATGAACCTCTTGAAGAGGCTAAGTTTGAATACAGCTGGCAATGGGCTTATGCAGACAGATATAAAAAAGCAGGTATCACCGCGATCCTCGGTTGCGGATTCGATCCCGGAGTAACATCAATTTATACTGCTTATGCAGCTAAACATCATTTCGATTCGATTCAGTATCTTGATATAGTCGACTGTAATGCCGGCGACCATGGGAAACCTTTCGCTACCAACTTCAATCCTGAAATAAATATCCGGGAGGTAACACAGAAAGGAAAATATTGGGAAAATGGTAAGTGGATTTATACAAAACCTCACGAAATACATAAACCACTTAACTATCCCGATATCGGACCAAAAGAATCCTATGTTATCTATCACGAAGAACTTGAGTCTCTTGTAAAGAATTTCCCGACACTTAAACGGGCAAGATTCTGGATGACATTCGGACAGGAATACCTTACCCATTTACGTGTAATTCAGAATATTGGAATGGCTGGTATCGTACCTATCATGTTCGAAGGTATTAAAATTGTACCGATCCAGTTTCTGAAAGCTGTTCTACCTGATCCTGGAGAACTTGGAGAGAATTATAAGGGTCAGACATCAATAGGGTGCCGGATAAGAGGTCTGAAAAACGGGAAGGAAAAAACCTATTATGTTTACAATAATTGCAGTCATGAGGCGGCTTATGCGGAGACAGGGGCCCAGGGAGTAAGCTATACTACCGGAGTTCCTGCAGCCATTGGCGCTATGATGTATCTAAAAGGAATCTGGAAAAAACCTGGAGTATTCAATGTCGAGGAATTTGACCCCGATCCCTTCATGACAGAATTAAACAGGCTTGGCCTTCCGTGGGTGGAGCTGAATGATGTTGATTTGGAGGTTTAGAATGGCACAACGTCTCAAGGACATAAAGGCTCAAAGGCTTAAAGGCTTAAAGGCTTAACGGCTTAATGGGTTAACGGTACAACGCCCTTACACCTTTGTATTTTAAAAACTACTAATCTAAAATAAACAGAGTTTTGCCGATAAACTACAATATAATACCTTCTCCCTGCTACGTAATCGATGAAGTAAGATTCCGTAGAAATCTCTCTCTTATAAAGCGGGTTTCTGATGAGTCGGGAGCTGAAATAATTCTTGCATTCAAAGGTTTCGCAATGTGGGGCGTATTCGGTATCCTGAAGGAATATATTTCCGGCGCTGCTGCAAGCTCAGTCAATGAGGCGAGATTATGTTATGAAGAAATAGGTTCCCCGGCACACACATATTGCCCAGCTTACCGGGGAGAAGATTTCAAAGATATCCTGAAATACAGTTCACATATATCTTTTAATTCATTAAACCAGTTTAAAAAGTTTTCGAATAAATTGAAAAAATATTCGAAAAATATTTCAGCCGGACTAAGAATAAATCCTGAATATTCTGAAGTAAGTCATGGTTTGTATAATCCATGTTCTCCCGGATCAAGACTTGGAGTTACTGCCGCAGATCTTAAAAAAGGTATTCCTGAAGGTATTGAAGGACTTCATTTTCATGTTTTGTTTGAATCAGATTCATATACTCTTGAAAAAATATTGGGCATTGTTGAGGAAAAATTCGGTCATTTGTTCAACATTCTGAAATGGATCAATATGGGGGGTGGTCATCTGATGACAATGAAAGATTATAATACTGATCATCTCATTGATTTGCTTAAAAGATTTCGGGAGAGAACTGGACTTCACGTTATACTTGAACCTGGAAGCGCCTTTGCATGGCAAACAGGGGAACTTGTTTCTACGGTTGAAGATGTTGTTGAAAATACGGGAATAAAAACTGCCATTCTTGATGTTTCATTCACCGCGCATATGCCTGATTGTCTTGAGATGCCATATAAACCTGATATTCTTGGTGCATGTGACCCGGTTAAAGGCAAACCTGTTTACAGAATGGGAGGGAACTCATGCCTTTCAGGGGATTTTATAGGTGACTGGTCATTTGAGAATGAACTTAAACCTGGTGACAGGATTGTTTTCCTCGATATGATCCATTATACAATGGTCAAAACCACAACGTTCAATGGTGTTCAGCATCCTTCAATCGGCATCTGGAAGAAGAATGGTATATTTGAACTTCTGAGGAAATTCAACTATAACGATTTTAAAAACAGACTCTCATAATTATATCAGCTTCTGCTGCCTCACACCTCACTCCTGATACCTTATTTTTTCCTGTTAATAGTAATATCCGTCACAAACATCTTATCTGAAAC
>PMEC01000235.1:0-733 GCA_003155705.1 Bacteroidales bacterium | reverse complement strand
TTAACTCCGTCCTCAGAGCTTCTGTATAACCTCTGGCACCCCACTTCGCTGCACAATAGATGGTCTCTTTAGCTCTTCCAAACAGGGCAGAGGTTGACATAATATTAACTACTGACAGCTCACTATTTTCGGGGGTTATTCTTAATATCTCTGATGTGAGNNGCTGCGTCGGCAAATAATCCTTTACCTGCATTATTGAAAAGATACTCGACAGTCATATCCTGTGAAATTATAAAATCACCCAGCTTTCTGACATCTTTTTCACTACCGATATTACATACGACAGGAGTCACTCTGTAATATTCGAGACCCGTCTGAAGCCATTCAGCCGCCTGAATAAGTTTTTCCTGATCACGTCCGAGAATTATTACATTCCTTTCTTCCTTGAGAAGCTTTGAAGCCAGACAGAATCCAAGACCTGTTGATCCACCACTTATTATACTGACTTTTGTCATGGGATTTTTCTTCAAATATATGAATTTCCGGAAAATGATACCCTGCAATTAATGTTTGTAAGTCCCATCCATTTTAATATTTTTGCAGCTTACATTTTTTAAATGCGAAAGAGGCGGTTAAGAACCTGGGCTCATTTATCACTTCTGACGGCAAACCTGATCTATGGTTTAAACTACAGTATTGCCAAATCTGTAATGCCAGTCCATATTAAGCCACTTGCCCTTGTTTCACTCAGGAGTTTCATAACCACCGCACTATTCTGGATAACCAGCCTTTT
>PMEC01000173.1 GCA_003155705.1 Bacteroidales bacterium | reverse complement strand
GATAAGTACTCGGAATAGGATTTCTTTTCACCGATGCTCCATGTCTTGGATTCAATTGTACGGGTATTTCTCGGGTTATGGATCACCATTTTGGAAGTAAAAATCCGGCTCTCCGCCGACATGTTTTTATCTACTTTTTCAATTATTTCTTTAGCAGAAGGATTTTGTGCATTTAATGAAATACACAGCATCAACAGTGGTATAATGTTTTTTTTCATGCTTCTAATTCTTTAAATAATTGGGCAGTTTTACGTCTGTAAATGCCGATTCCCGATAACATGGTCCCGATTACTGTGGAAAATAATCCAGGAATAAATCCGATAAAGAAAGCCGGAGCAGTAATCCTGGTATGAAAGACAGTCGGCATCAGGATCGTGGCATCTTTCATCATCGAACTGAGATCAAGTCCATGCTTTTGTAGATAAAATGATCCGGCAAGTCCGATTAATGCACCAATAACGGAACCAATTATGCCAATCAATACCGACTCATAGATCATTGTTTTATAGATGTGGGAATAATCCTCACCGATAGCCAGACGGGTACCAAATTCTGTATATCTTCTCAATCCTCCCAACAATCCTGCATTCCACAACACAAGCGACATTGACAGAACAAAAATAAAGACCGCAAATCCCCCCACTTTTTTAATCTGATCCATCATATTGCCAAGGTCATTTTGTTGTCTCAGTGTGACAATCACCGGATTGAATTCATCTTTCGAGGGAGGGAAGAGTCGGTTAAACTTTGCGACCACCTGACTGACTTTCTCTTCATCATAATAATTATCCTGAAGATAGCCAACAATCTCACCTGCTGAATTATTCATATCCAGGGCATTGCGCACATCTTCAATGTCAATTATGACCGAACCCTGATCCATAGGGCCTGTTCCGAAAACTATGGTACCACAAACTGTGAAATTATACATTGCCATGCTTCCGTTCATCGTAGAACCAATAAGGGTTACTGAATCGCCAGGATTAATTTTAAGTTTGTGCGAAAAGTCTTCACTCATTAATATCTCCCCAGGATGAGCCGGCAGTCTTCCCCTGCGCACTGATTTTGCAAGATTGAATCGTTCGGTTTCTGATTTATCTTCTGAAAGCAGATCGATCCCAAAACCTATTGCAGGCCCCTGTGCACGGGTCTCTCCCCTGGAATCCGGAGCATCAATTAATCCCCCAAATCTAATTCGTTCTCCCCATTTCATATCCGGAAAATTCTTTTTCAGCTTTATCATCAGAGAATCCACCCCGGTAAGAGCAAGATCATTTGGAACCTGATCAATATTTTTGGAATATGCTGCTGTCATAATTTTGATATGTCCTGTTGAAAAGCGAGCATTCATTTCTATACTGTCGTTCAAAATACCTGTCAACCAGCAAAACAGGAAAACAGTAAGCATNNTTATCATTGCAATTTCCCCCTTAGAGCTTCAGTTGGTTTCATTTTTGCAATCTTTCGTGAAGGAAGATAACTTACAATTATGGTGGTTATCATAATCAGGATAATAGTAATTAAAACAAGTCCTATACTATAGGCTGGATAAATCTTATCCGCGACCGCCAGGCCGAAGCCTTTGCTGCCACCTGGCATTGACAATCCTCTGCTGGCCTGCCAGGCAAGCAGAGGAATTCCATAAATAGCAGCAAGAATACATGCCAGAACCGAATTAAGCGATCCTTCAATAGTGAAGAGACCCACCACCTGGTACCGTGTCATTCCAAGTGCAATGTAAGTACCAATTTCTTTTTGCCTTCGGAAGATTGATAATATCTGAGTATCGAAAATAGCAAGCATGGCAAGGCTGAGAAGAATAATATATAACACTATTCCTGCAACAGATTTCATTTTAATGAGGTCGGTAATGGATTTTAGAAGAACTTCGCTGCTTTTGAATTTCCATCCTGCAGGATACAGGCTTCCTGATTCTTTATTTTTACAAACCAGAATGGTGGCTTCTCCCGGCATTCCCATCATCTTTTGAAGTTGGTCAAGGGGAATCCAAATCTGACCCATATCGACAGTAGGCACCTCTGTGTCAAAAATAGCAATCACTTTCATATCACCTGCATCAAACGTTCCGTGAACATCGCGCCAGCGGAGCGTGATAATATCGCCTTCCTTCAGTTCATTATCCGTGGCCATCCTTCTGCCGATTAATACTGGTATTTCATCGCTGCTCTTTAAAAACAAAGCAGCAGGGATCTTAAGAATTTTTTGATTTGAGTCTATCCCTTTTATCAAGATACTCTGGATACGACCCCCGGGATAAATGGTTCCCTGTGTTATCAGGATGGGTACCAGATTCCCGTTTAATAAAACAGTATCCAGGGATGAAGGTATCTTTGCATGTGCCTCAGTCAAAGAAAAGGCATCATACGGATCATAGCTTTTCTGCCAGAACTGCCCGCGGCCTGTTTCCCATTTAGCTGTTTCGTTTTTTGCCTGCCTGTCCCATCCATCAAGGATTCCCTTATGCCATATAATAATCACAAAAGAGAAAGAGAGTACTATCACATTAAGCCAGGTTCTCAGCCCTGCCCCGATGAGATTTTTTATCGCGAGTTGAAGTAGCAATTTCATTGTTACTGGGATTTAATTGTTTGTGATTTCGTCCTTTGCAACTTTCCCGTCGATCAGAGAAATTTTACGCCTGAGGTAACCAATTACTTTGTCATCGTGAGTGGCAAAAATGAACGTAGTCTTAAACTCTTTGTTTAATTGAACCATCGTTTTAAGTATATGATGGGAATTGGCAGCATCGAGGTTAGCCGTTGGTTCATCTGCAAGAACTATTTCAGGTTTTTTCACCATTGACCTGGCAATTGCCACTCTCTGACACTCGCCTCCTGAAAGCTGTGCCGGTTTGGATTTCACCTTATCTGTCAGACCAAGCCATTCAAGTGAATCCATCACCATCTTTTTTCGCTGTCCGTCATTAAGTTTTAAAAGAAGAAGAGGGAATTCCACATTCTCAAAAACTGTATAAACAGGAAGCAGGTTATAACTCTGAAAAATGAATCCGAGCCTGGATCGTCGAAGGAGAGCAGCCTGCTTAACATTAAGTTCTCCGATTGATTGCCCGAGAACAATAGCTTTTCCTTCTGAAGGAGAATCGAGTGAACCGATAATATTAAGCAGGGTGGTTTTGCCGCTGCCGCTTGGCCCGACAACCCCTGTAAACTCTGCTTTTCCGAACTCAATATCAATCCCGTTCAGCGCAGTGAATCTGCCGCCCGGAGTTATGAAATGTTTTTTGAGACCCTGAATTGAAATGATAACCGAATTTTCCATGATAATTATTTGAATGCTTTAGAGAATATTTATATCAAATTTTTTCATCTGATACATAATTTGTCTGGTTCTTTCTTTGTGCCCCTTTGTGCGTACTTTGTGTTCCTTTGTGGTTAATCCAAAATCATTTTACCACAAAGGGCACGAAGGTTTTCACGAAGGTTCACTAAGGTTATTTGGTTTTCTATCATATTTAAAAATTATATACTGCCATCAATTGTATTCCTTTACCGGCAAACATATTGTTTTCATTGCCTGTATTATAAATCAAAATTCTATCGGGATTCCAGAACAGGAAAAGGTAATAAGTCCAGTTATCACTTTGTCTCTGAAAGTCGATGAAACGATACCAGCTTTTATCTGTCCAGCTGTAATATAAAATGCCTCCAAGTTTGTTTATCCCAAGAGGATAATTTGCTGTCAGCGACGAAAATGTCTTATTGACACCCGGATCAAATACCTTATTTGCATTACTATACCTGAAAAATTCAGTCGCCATATATAATCCGTTTCCGAGGCCAAATGTGTAGTCCATTCCGAGGGTAAATAATTTTGTCCAGGGCTGAAAGTAAGCAGTATCCAGTTCACTATGAATGAGGGAATACTCTGTCCACAAGCCTACTCCAAGATCCCATTTTCCATCTAATCCGAGCCTGTCTTCAGGATAAGTGCCTGAACCATTAATAATTAAAGGATTGACCGAACCACTCAGGTCGGCTGTACGATGATGAAAACTAATTGCAGCCTCTCCTCCCGGAACCGGGATTTGCATTCTCCCTCCAAATTCCGGGATTCTCGAACTCGATGGAATTGTTTCCCAGCCCTTTGTTTTGTCATTTCCCCATAAGATCCATAACCAGGCATTCGCGTTATTCTGGAAATAATATCTTCCAAGCAAAGCATAGACACCGTCAGTAAGCTGAAGCGGATCACGCGGGTCCATCCGGTCAAACCACATCAGGGGACGAAGCATTGAGGCTGATCCAAAATTTATTTTTTGCAGTCCGGCCCTTAATTCAAATCGTTCGGAACTAAGCCTGACCCAAAACCGATAGGGTCTGATGCCATAATCCGACCCAATACTTTTCCAGTCTGAAAATTGATAATCCAGGAAGCTGTTAACAGATATTTCGGCGTCTAACTTCAGATTAGTCTTCCAGGTTTTTCCAATTGAAAATGAAGGGATTAATCTCGCTCCGGTCTGCCATTTGATCGGATTGGCAATGTTAAGTCCGGCATATCCATCCATTTGCCCTTTAAGTTTACAAATTGTATCCTGGGCATGAAGGAGTCCGGGCAGGAATAAAGAAATCAGGATAATATAGCGTTTCAGATTCTTCATTTACTTTATCTGTTTCCATGTGGCATGATACCATAGAAGAAGAAACTCAAAACGTCTGAAATCATTTGTTCAGGATTGGGATAAATCCTGACCAACTTCTCATCGGTAAACATTTCAGTTAGATTGCTTAGAAAATAAAGCATAAACTCAGGATTAACATCACTACGTATTTCGCCTTTTTTCTGAGCCTCACGAAAATCATCAAGATAAATTGTTATCATCTTTTTTTTGATGTTTTCTATGGAATTAAATAGCTCTTCATCATGGTATTTATATATATCATCCACCAGTTCCTGACTCATTTCGTGAGCGTTGCTCATTTTCATATCGAGTATCCTTTTTACCTTTTCTTCGTAAGGGATATCACTATTATATATCTCCTTATAAGCTTTTACACCAGATTCAAACAGATCTTCTATCAGATACTTTGCAATTGCAGTTTTGTTACTGAAGTGTTTATAGCAGGTCATCTTGCTTACACCTGCCTCCTGACAAATTTCTTCAATACTGACCCTCCGTATACCATGTTTCCAGAACAATTTTTTTGCAGCACTGACAATTGATTCAAATTTACCGGTTCTTTTTTCCATCGTATTATACGATTTAAAAATAAGTATACAAATATAATATAAAAATACATTTAATGTCTATTTAATAGTAAATAGTTATTTAAATGCATTGGCGAAGAAATTCAAAAACGGTCTTTTTTAATACAGGAAGTTCATCTGAGGAATGAACTCTCCTGTTTTGTGCGAAAGACACCCAGCTTAAGGTTGACGAATAATAAAATGAACTTTCTTCTGAATAGCATTGTATTGTGGATTAAATATAGTTATTCTTCAATGATAAAGGGAGATTCCGGGCATAAGCGAGGAATCTCCCTTTATTGTGTCATTGTCTATTTCGAGACGCCAGGGTTTATCTTACTTCTTTTCTCGAGTATAGGTATAAGTGTTGACTACTTTATTATCACGAAGGAAATAATGTATTATCAAATCGGGAGATTTTATTTCAAGTTTAGCCTTTGAAGACGATAGTTCCGGATTTGAGATATTGTAAAGCGGAACTGATTCTGCTGTATTGTCAGACGTAAACCAATATGCATCAATTCTAACAGGGTCTATATATTTCCAAAGCTCCTCAACAATGAACTTATCACGTTTCTTGTCATACCCCCAAAGCCATTTCCCGGAATTAATAATTTGTCCTTTAACAATCCAATTTATATTTCCTTCGTAAGCATTTCCAAAGGGTGTAATATCAAAGATCATAGCTGTGTCTTTTGCTATTTGAGCTTTCCATGTACCCACGTACTGTTTCATCAACTCAACTTGGTTGAGTTTCGTTTGCAAGGTTTGTGCCTGCATTCCCTTTGAACTGATTAAAAGGAACACAACAATAGTCAAAGTCAAACAAATTTTTTTCATATGATTGGTTTTTAGTTAATAGATATAAAAACTAAAGTACCGGAATTCAGTTTGTTGATGCAAGTTACAACGGGAAAAGTCCGAAGTCAAATTTATTTTAGCTGGTTGATTAATAAACTTTTAAAGCAATAGCCTTAGATAAAGTGTCAGGTCCCTGCTACCTGCTATTCNNTATTACTGGCTGGCAATTTTTTTCGTACTCTTCGTCAGTTTTCTTTGATAATTGGTCGAATAAAAGTATTTGTTTCTCCCAAGATGGGAAAGATCACAAAGTGATTCCTTTGACTTTACAGATACCAAATTCTTCTTTGCTGAAGCACAGCCGGTTGAAGTAAATAAAGCAATTAAAAGAAGCACAAATACATATTCTAATATTCTGACTGTTTTTCGCATTATCAAATATACATTTAAATTAAGCATTCAATTTACAAAATATTTTGATATAATAAAATAGTGGTCAAATAACTACTGATAAATACTATTATGTTGGGAGCTCTTCACCTTCGATGGCAATAGACATTGATAATATTTAAGTAATATAATGACAAAGATCCTGATTACTCTCTTATTCATCAATCGGACCTAAGTCCTAGGCATGTGGATTAAAATGAAATTGATTTCGTGTTTTTTTGAGTATCTTGCTGAAAATAACTTTCCTGGGGTATTACCCAGACTTCATAAAATATGTATCACGATGATAAGGGAATAACTCTGTAATATAAAATTAAGGTTTCAAATATTAAATTTAATCAATAAAATTAAAAAGTATGAAAAAATCGATTTTTATTATGGCAGGTATTTTCCTGTCTTTGCTTGGTCTGAATGGCCAGAATACGCCTAACGGATATAAGATTGTTCAGCGAATTCATCTTGAAGGAGATGGTGGTTGGGATTATCTGACAGCTGATGATGCCACCGGCATGTTATATGTTTCTCACGGGAAAATGGTAAATGTAGTGGACATGAGCACTGGTAAAAGTGTCACAACCATTACAGATGTTAATGGTGTCCATGGTATAGCAATCGCTCCGGAGTTCAATAAAGGATTTATCAGTAACGGACCCGATAGTAATGTAACTGTATTCAGCACAAAAGATTACAGCATTATTGAAAAAGTAAAAATAACTGGGAAAAATCCAGATGCGATAATTTTTGAACCGTTTACTAAAACCATAATTACCTGGAACGGACGTNNCCACTGGCTGGTAAACCTGAAGCTGCAGTAAGCGACGGAATGGGTAAAGTCTTTGTGAATATTGAGGATAAGAGTGAAGTCTGCATGATCAATGCGAAAACATGGAAGGTGGAACAAACATGGTCAATAGCTCCTGGTGAAGGGCCTAGCGGTCTGGCTCTCGATAATGAAACCCATCGGTTGTTCAGTGCTACAAATAAGCTGATGGTGGTGTTGGACGCGGAAACAGGCAAGGTCATTACAACTCTTCCTACGGGGAGTGGTGTGGATGGGGCAGGCTTTGATCCCGGACTGAAACGGGCCTACAGTTCCTGTGGAGAAGGCTTACTTACAGTAGTTCAGGAAGAGAATAAGAATTCATTTAAAGTATTGGCAAATGTCCCGACACAAGCTGGAGCCAGAACAATTTCGGTAAGTGCAAAAACACATAGGATTTATNNCGTCCATCAATGAAACCCGGTACATTTACCGTGCTTGTTGTGGAACCAGTCAAATAGTTTCATCATGCAATCGGATCATTAGCTGATAGGGTTGCTCTTCTGGTTATAATTTATTCCATCCATCTGAGTTAAGTCTTGGGTGGGTGGATTTTTATTTAAAATAATTGAATATATTCTAAAGCTACATGTAGCATTCTGAAACAATGCATTGTAGCATAACACTACAAAAACAATTTGTCTTAAAATCTTAATCATCTCTAGATAGCTGTATTTCAAACAGATACTTAAGCTGGCCTGGTTATTGAATTTATCATAGTAATAAATTCAACCTGATCATAACCAGAATACTATGAAAGAACAAATTGCAGCCGGCCAGAAATCATCAAATAGCTTCAGCGAATTCCTGACCTTTTTTTGTTTCAAAAGCAGTGTTAATCTTACTGCACAACCCGGATTCAATATTTACACCGATTTGGGTGAGAATAATGTATCACGGTGTTTCAATAATATAAATTAATCATGTCAAGTTTACGATCTTCCAGTTTCAAAATTCTTGTTGCATTTTCCATTACTATTTCTTCAACAAATACTGATTGTTTGAGCCAGTATTGTGTCGTAGGAATTGATCCCGCGTCTGTAAAATGGAGACAAATTAATACTCCCCATTTTAGAGTTATTTATCCGCTCACATTTGCAGATCATGCTCAGTATATAGCCAATGGTCTGGAATATAATTATCCTGCAGAGTGCAAAACTTTGAATTCCTTTTTCACAAAATTGCCGGTCATAATTCATAATCAGACAACTATTCCCAGTTCGGAGACAGCTTACGCTCCTAAGAGAACTGACTACTATACAACATCTCCACAGGATTGGTATCCGCAGGATTGGGTTGACCAGCTGATCATTCACGAATCCAGGCATTCTGTTCAATATTCGGCTGTTAACCGGGGATTCACGAAAGGACTTTCATATGTCCTGGGTGAACAGGGAACTTTTCTGCCGGTATTAGCTTTCGTGCCTTTCTGGTTCCTTGAGGGTGATGCCACTGTGGCTGAGACAGCTCTTTGTACAACAGGAAGAGGAAGAACTCCTTCATTTGAGATGCGGATTAGGAGTCAGTTTGTTGAAAAAGGTATATATTCATATGAAAAACAATACCGTGGTTCCTACCGTGATTTTGTGCCTGGTGGTTTTTATGAACTGGGTTATCAGCTAGTTGGTTTATCACGTGAAATCTGGGGACCAGATATCTGGGGCAGCGTTCTGGATAATGTAGGCAGACATCCCTATACACTTTTCCCCTTTTCTTTCGGAATTAAAAGACTAACCGGATTTAATAAATACGGTCTTTTTGATACGCTCACTCTGGTAATGCAAAAGACCTGGATAGAAAGAGATAAAATGATTCATGAAAATAACTATCAGGTAATATCAAAAAACGCTGGTGATGAATACACTAACTATAACATACCTGTAGTTTTCAGAGACAGCCTGATCATTGCTGTAAAATCATCCCTTGATGATCTCACTAAAGTGGTGCTTATCAGCAGGAATGGAAATGAAAAAAAGCTATTTACTCCAGGGGTAAATTTAAATTACCCTCTTGAATCATTGTCAGCCAGCGACAGTATCATTTACTGGTCGGAAATGGTATGTGATCCGCGGTGGTCATTCAGAGATTATCGTGTAATTAAAACGTTCAATTATAACACGGGAAAACTGGAACAGCTGACCCATTGCTCCAGATATTATGTCCCTTCAGTAACTAAAGACGGAAAATTTATTGCAACTGTTGAAGTAAACCCCGACAATAAATATTTTCTTGATATTCTGGATTCAAGGAATGGTAACTTAGTCAAACAAATCAGCACCCCCGACAATATATTATTTATTCAGCCTGTCTGGTCCTCCGATGGAAAGTCAATTGTTACGGCTGTAATTGGTAAAGGGGGAAACAATATAGCAACAGTTGATCCGGAAACCGGTAAAGTTGAATTATTGCTTCAATATTCCAGTTTGGAAATCAAAAGACCATCCTTCTGGAAAAATTACATTATATACCAGGCATCTTATAATGGTATCGATAATATCTATGCACTTAGTCTGGACGCTCATGAAGTTTTTCAGGTTACCTCTGCCCGTTTTGGTGCTTCCGATGCAAATGTGTTAACAAATCAGTCAGCAATTATTTATTCAAATTATACTTCTGATGGATATGAAATTGTTAAAGAGCAGCTTGAACCTTCAACATGGAAAAAGACTTCCATTCCCGAAAAATCAGCCTTTCCACTGGCAGAAAAGCTGACTCAACAGGAAAACTTCATTTATAACTCCGACTCAGTACCTAAAATCGAATATGCATCGAAGCCTTACAGGAAAGCACTTAATCTGTTTAATTTTCATAGTTGGGCACCCTTGGGCATTAATTTTCAGAATGTTTCTGTAGCACCCGGAGTAACGCTTCTTTCACAAAATCTTCTCGGGACAACAATAACAGAAACGGGTTATTTGTATAACCGGAACCAGAAAACCGGCAAGTACTACCTGTCAATAACTGACGAAAGTTTATATCCGGCTATTGATTTGAACATGGATTATGGTGGACGGCAGGATATCCATATTGATAATATGAACGATACGATTCCGATAAAATGGAAAGAATTAAACCTGTCTGCAGGCTTAAGACTTCCCCTTAAATGGTCCCATAACGTATGGGGAAGGACATTTCAGCCAGCAATAAGCCTGAATTACAAGGATCTCAGAATGGATGAATCCATACCATATAATTTTGAATATAACAAAATTATTTCTGTCAATTATTCCCTTCTGGCAACTAATCTGATGAAAACATCTCTGCGGGATCTCTATTCACGCTGGGGTCAGCAACTACAGTTAAACTTCAATAATACTCCATTTGAAAAAGGTCTTAATTCAATATTTGCAGGACAGTTGACTCTGGATTTCCCGGGCATTTCAAGGCATCATGGCATTCGCCTTTATGGCGCATATCAGAAAAAGGATGATCCTTATTATTCCTATTCTGATTATATTCTTTTCCCAAGAGGTTATGATCATATTTTCCGCGATGAAGTCTATAGTTTCTCGGCATTATATTCTATGCCTCTTTTTTCGCCTGACTGGCAGTTAATTCACTCCCTGTATATTAAAAGATTCAGTGCAGCTGCTTTTTATGATTTTGCTAGAAGCAAGGATCAAACGCTTCCCCGATTTTTTTCATCCATAGGTCTTGAACTTACAATGGATTTCCATTTATTCAGTAATGTTTTGCCATTCAATGCAGGATTAAGGTCTGCTTATATCCCGGAAACCGGGAAAAAGGTCTTTCAATTTCTTTTTAACTGCAACTTTAATGCGATTTATTAATCGAGCTTTATTCTTCATAGCCGGATAAAATTAATTTGACTTAGGCTTTTTAAAGCCGTAACTTTGTTAAAATATTTTCAGCCAGGGATCATATGATTTTCTGCTAAATGAAAAAAGCTGTTCTTTGTGGTGCGATACTTCTCCTGTGTATTNNGGAATAATAAAATTGAATAATGACATTAGAAATCCAATTATTCGAAGTGGAAATAATATTTCTACTCATCATAATAGTGAATATGTACCAGATTTAAGTAAAGTTTTGGGTAATCCTGTTATCTGGAAAATTTCTCAGAGAGGATTATTTTTAACCTTTCCAGGCCAGGCAGATTTGATCAGTGGGATTTATTTTGCTTCACCTAAAAGATCTTTTGATAATTACGCTCCTGTCTTTCAAGATCCAAAGGGTGAGCTTTATTCGCTGGTACCTGGCTGGAGGAAGGGACAATATTTACCGATATTGAATTCAAGAGTTACTTCCGGATCACTGGAATGGCGTTACCATGGCATTTTCCCGTGAAGGCTATATCATACTATTAAAACCGGGAAATGGTAAGGCAAACCTATCAAAGCAAAACCATACCCTTCCGGGTTATTGCATATGCCTTCCTTTCGTCATTCAAAACACCCATTACATTTACCGAAAAGGTCTGCAACCCAAAGACGGCACGCCGTTGACTGAATTTGATTGAAGAAAGATCAGACATTTCATTTGATAAAATAATTAAAATCTTTGGTTTATTGTATTGAATAAGATACCTTTACTTAAATACAATTTAAAAAAATCTATATAATCAATAATATAAAGTTAAATATTAACACTCAACCCATTTGAATATGAAACGTAAAATATTGTATTTAAGCTCCCTCTTTACAGTTATTACTTTATTGTTTATCCATGCCTGTAAGAAAGAGAATAGTTCAGCGACTGTAGATAATACCCCTTTTAACGCAAATTCTGTTGAGAAAAATGCCGTTGTAGCAACTGCAACTTTTGATGAACTAAACGATTTTGCGCAATCAGGATTTGATGCAACTAACCTTAAAGGAGGTATTTTTTCATTAGGAAGTTGCCCTACTGTAAGTGTCAATTTTATGACTCCCCCATTTTCTATCTCATTGGATTGGGGAACTGGCTGTACAAATAGCGATGGGATAACACGCAGCGGTACAATTAATTTGAGTTTATCCGGATTGATGAATGAAAAGAACAATGTGGCCACAATGAATATTGAAAACTACATTGTAGACGGTAAGAAAATTTCAGGTACTACAAAGATTACTTATCAAGGTCTGAATCCCGGCAACAACTGGCCAAGATATTCTATAGTCTCAGATGGGAAAATTGAGTTTGCCGATAAAAGTATCATCTCTTATCATTCTGAAAGCGTTCGACTTCAGGCGGAGGGTGCAGGAACGACGACTATTACTGATGATGTCTGGAGAACGGAAATTCAAAGTGCAAACGGTGTCAACAAAGACGGAACAAAATGGACCGCTAAAACAACCAAGGTAATGATCAAGAAAGGTGATTGCAAATGGTATAACAGCGGGACCCTGGTAATCACTCCTGAAAAGGGAGATGTGAAAACTATCGATTTCGGAGATGGTACCTGTGACAATAAAGCTACCTTGAAAATTGGTGACAAAACAACTGATATTACCTTATAATCAGGTGGTTCAATCAAACAAAAACGGTCGTCATTTTTTATGCGTTTTTTATTGATCCGAATATCTATTATTTACATACTATTTTCGAATTGTGAATTTCAAGAATTCAGAGGGCAATCTTTTGTCAGGTGAAGCAATAAATAGAATGCCAAATCTCGAAAGAATGAAACAAAGATTATTCTGGATTGCCATAATAATATTGCTATTAACATTTAGTGCATTTGCCCAGGAAAATTGGCATCTTGTGAAAGAAGAAGCCGGAATTAAAGTATATACAAAAACCGAATCAGGTTCTAAATATAAAGCATTTAAGGCTGAAATGCAGGTAAGTTGCAAAATTGAAAATATTGTTGAAGTTTTAA
>PMEC01000107.1:198-5174 GCA_003155705.1 Bacteroidales bacterium | reverse complement strand
TCGCGAAAACAGGGACAGCCGCTTCGCCATAAATTTTAACCTTCTTCCTATTCGCAGTTGCGTTATCCCAAAGGAACCCGGTAGGAGCATATACAAGCGCATCGGTTTGGACATGAGGATAGCTTCTGAACCATGCACGCATATTCTTTTCGATATAATCTGTCACGATTGAAGCGTCTGTCCACTGATGTCCCTCGGCAGAAGATTTCCCTGAGACATAAAAATTATCCAGAAGCATAAACTCTTCAGAAAGTTTATGGGTGTTTGGGGTTATATCAGCTCCATAAATACAGAGCGCAGGATCACCATTTCCCTGCTTCATATCACCGAGGATCTGATCATAGGTCCTATTTTCTTTTATTATATATATAACATGTTTAAAGACAGAAGGTTCTCCTATCCTGTCGGGGACGGGTTTCGGCGCAATTCCATCCCTCGGCTTTTCTCTGGAAAGCGTTGCTCTGGAAAGATTATTTACTGCTATCGCGGTATCAGTATATGCTTTCAGTTCTTTTTTCCCGGGTGACCTGATCACAGAAACTGAAGCCAACATATGGTGAGAGTTGTAGGTCAGATTTGATGTTTTTTCGTTAGGAATACCAAGCCGGACTCCGCTTGCTTCAAGGTTGCATACATATAGATTTCCTGACTTTGAGAAACAGACTGAAGCCGGGTAAGCACCGGTTGGAATAAATCCTGTGACTCTGCTGATTGAGTTTTTCCCGTTTGAAGTTGATTTCTTTCCGAGCTGTATTACAGCAAGAGCATTGTCCATGCCATTGGCAACATAAAGTGATTGTTCATCCGATGAAAGACATAGTCCATTCGGAGAGTCTCCAAAGAATGGATTTATTTCAGGCTGAAGTCTGACACTTATGGTTTCGGTTATTTCATCAATTGTTGTATTAATGACAGAAATATTATCACTGTTTGAATTGGTGAGATAAACATATTTACCTTTTTTATCAGTTGTTATCTCATTCGGATGAAGTCCTACGATCAACTCCTTGATTATTTTACCATTGGCTGGATTAATAATTGTCACGCTACCCTCTCTTGTTGCCCCGTTCCGGCTGTTCACCCTTGCAAGGCCCCAGGGTATACCGGCTACATCTTTATCGTCATTCTCCGGATGCCTGCCGGCCCAGTTGGTGACATACAGTTTTCCTGAGGCCAATGTAAGGCCATACGGTGCTTCACCCGGATTAATAGTCCAGATAACTGCCTCAGTACCAAGATCCTGTTTGATTACCTGGTTATTGCCATCCAGGACAACATAGAGAAACTCGCTTGCACCCTCCTTTGTTATAAGTATTTCATTTGGCAATGCCATCTTTGCAGGAGGAATAGCTTTAAACTCTCTTAGTCTGCCGAATTCGGCCTTTGTTCCATCCCATTTTGCTGATGCAACGAATGACCTGTCATTCCTTCCCATTGTGCTCCAATAGACTTCATCTCCTTCAATTCCAATACGCCAGATTATACCGGAATAGGTGTTCATCCCGCCTCTCAGATCAGGATGAGTATCATTTGCAAGCCTGAATTTCACCTGGTTATCGGAAGTGCTGATGAATACGATGCTGTAGCGTTCTTCCACCGCAAGCCATTTGGCATCGGGAGATAAAACTGCATCAAGCGAATGATTTTCAAGACTGTTCTCTCCAAAAAATATCTGTAGCCCTGCAGGTTGGATAAGCCTGTTATATGGAAGCCGGATCTGGCGGGGGTTAGTTATCGGGGGGTCTGTAATACCCTGTGAACGACTGATTATACAAAATAAAAAGAATGCAGTTGATAGAAGAACTTTGGTTTTCATCTGTGATTGAATTATATTTTAAAAAAGGCTGTCTAAAATTGAGACAGCCCTTAAATTTTTTTTCAGAATGGCAAATCGCTCAATTCGTCATTTTCAGGCGGAATATCCTCGAGAGTATTATTCGGAGATATATGCTGTTCACGTCCTGATGCAGAAGTCTTTTCAATTTTCCAGGCATCGAGGTTGGTAAAATAATTTACTTTCCCGTCACGTTCCCACTTATTGCCCTTAAGGTTGAAATAGATTTTAATCTCTTCCTGGAGGAAAGATTCATTTATGAGGTCACATTTATCCTGAACAAGCTGGAATTTAAGATAATCAATAAATACTGCAGCACCACCAGATTCTTTCTTCTCAACAATAAATTCACGTTTTTTGAATTTGTCGCTAACCTGAACCGTCGGATAGATTTCAATTACTTTGCCTGTTATTTCAAATGCCATCAGATCTGTTCTTCGTTAATAGTTATTTTATCAATTATGTCGCCTTTACGGATTTTGTCAATAACATCCACTCCTTCAACAACTTTGCCGAAACAAGTATGCTGCCTGTCGAGATGTTTGGTATTTGTTCTGCTATGACAGATGAAGAATTGTGAACCACCTGTATTCCTGCCGGCGTGAGCCATCGAAAGTACACCTTTATCGTGATACTGGTTATTGCCATCGAGCTCGCAATTGATCTTATAGCCTGGTCCACCTGTACCTACTCTGGGGTCACTCATATCTTTAGAAAACGGACATCCGCCCTGGATTACAAAATCAGGAATAACGCGGTGAAAAGCCAATCCGTTATAAAATCCTTCCTTTGAAAGAGTTATAAAGTTTTCGACAGTACCGGGTGCATCATCCTCAAAGAAATGCATTTTCATTATACCCTTTGAAGTATGTATCTCGGCTGTTCTCATTATTTTGCTTGTTGAGCAGCAGCAGGTTGGGAAACGATTTCAAGGAGCTCCACTTCGAAGATAAGTGTGGTATATGGTTTAATTACATCTCCTGCTCCGGTTCCTCCATATGCAATATTTTCAGGAATATAAAGTTTGAATTTTGAACCAACCGGCATGAGCTGCAATGCCTCTGTCCATCCTTTTATTACACCATTAACCTGAAATTGTGCAGGTTCTTTCCTGTCGAATGATGAATCAAATTTGGTCCCGTTTATAAGTGTTCCGGTATAATTAACTTTTACCTGGCTTGTCTCTGAAGGTTTAGGTCCGGTTCCCATTTTTATTACTTCGTATTGTAATCCGCTGGCAGTAACAACTACACCTTTTTTCTCTTTATTTTTCTGAAGGAATGAATCACCCTGTGCAATAAGATTTTTATAAATGATTTTATTTTGTTCTTCTATTTTCTGCTTTTTCTCCATTTCTCTGGCATTTATAAAAGCATAGATATAACCTCTTGCAATATTTTCATCCATTACGGCTTTCCCTTCTTTGCCATCCATCATTGCTTTTGCTATAAGTGTAGGGTCAAGTTCAAGACTATCCTGTTTAAGGGCGTTGTAATTAACTACACCAAATGCGTAAGACAGAGAGTCGGTTTTTGTCACCATCTTCGCACTTTTCATAGAGCTCTTAGAGCATGAAACAACCATCAGAGCGCCTAATACAGATACCACAATTAATCCTTTGATTTTCATAAATAGTTATTTTTAATTAAAATTTCCGCTAAGATAATACTTTGTGTAAAGCAAAGAAGATTAATCAAATAAAATTTTACTGTTTTGTTGCTCTTATCATTTCACGCTTCCCGGGAGGCCCGGGAAGCAATGTTACAACAAATCCATTTTTCCTGAGTAACCTTCTGACCTCACCTTTAGCGGAATAGGTTACAAATATTCCTCCAGCATTGGTTATTTCCGATATTTTTTCAAATACTTCTTTAGACCATATCTCAGGTTGTTTATCCGGACCGAATGCATCGAAAAAAACAAGATCGAACTTTCCTTCAATATTATCTTTGATCATATCACCTTTTATTTTTCTGAGAAAAAAGGTATTGGATAATTCTTCAAATTCACCCCACTCAGCATTCCGGATGAAATCAAAAACCTTTTTCCCTTTATTTCCGGCAAATCTCCAGTGATTGAGTGTATTTATGACATTTATTGAAAGAGGATCTTTTTCAATTGAAGTATAATAGATGATGCGTTTTTCAGCATACATGGATGTTGCTGTCAACAAAGCATTTAGTCCAGTCCCGAAACCGACTTCAAAAATATTTAGAGGATTGGTTTTGCAGAATCCTAAGCCATTTTCAATATAAACCATGGACGATTCCTGAACTGCTCCATGGATAGAGTGATAATGTTCATTCAACCCGGGAACAAAAATGGTATGCGAACCGTCGGAGGTAATAATTATCTGATTCAAAATTCTTTTATTATCAATCTTTTGGAACGATCCAAATTTTTATGAGTGACGCAAGACACACGACTCAAGACTTATGGTAAAGGATTGCCTTTCATCCTGCGTCGTTCGTCCTGAGTCTATTACCAGTTAGACGGAAACCACGATCTGACATCAGTAACTTTCATACCGGCTCTTACTCCTGCCTCAATACCCAGGTCACCGTCTTCAAAGACTTCAATAAACTCCGGATCAATCTTCATCAGTTCAGCACATTTCAGGAATGTTTCAGGAAAGGGTTTGTGCTGAAGTACATCATTTGCTGTCACAATAATATTAAAATATTGTCTCAATCCGGTCACCTCAAGTGTCCTTTCAACCGCTTCCCTATGACCTCCTGTGCCGATAGCCATAGGCAGTTTACCAAAGTATTTCCTGACGATATCTGCAACCGGTTCAATTGGCTTGATGAGATGCTGTGTCCTGTAGAATTCTTCGAGTTTGACTTTCATTATCTGGTCCACGGTAACAGTTCCCTTAAGTCCGCTATTTTCTATAATTGCGGCAGCAATTGCCCATCCGGGACTGCCGGTATGAAACCGGAGGAAAGCGGGATCGATATGAGCTCCGAACCTGTCGCAGGCTTTCTTCCAACCATCAAAGTGAAGAGGCATCGAATCAACCAGTGTTCCGTCGAGATCGAAGATAAGTCCTATTACACCTTGTTTAATATCGTATTGCATCCAATAAAAATAAGTCGCTAATATAAGGAAATTGTCAAATAAAAACCCCGCCGAAGCGGGG
>PMEC01000107.1:0-190 GCA_003155705.1 Bacteroidales bacterium | reverse complement strand
GTCCGGCAGTCAAACCAAAAACCGGCACATTTTCCGGTATGACTGATTTTTTGTATTCTTCAGTTTGGATCCTGAAAAGTCCTTCGGATGGCGCTGAAACTATTCTAATTTTAAGTCCCTCATTTTTTAATAGCATAGAACCTTCCACAAGCGTTGATACTTCAGATCCGCTGGCTATCAGAATGATATC
>PMEC01000110.1 GCA_003155705.1 Bacteroidales bacterium | reverse complement strand
TGTTATTTTTGTTATAAATATAGTCATGAAAGTACATACCATTTAAATTAAATGTATCAGGATAAACTTTTTTACAGATATGAAAAAAAGACATATTTTTTCAATCCTTCTCTTAATCATTATTGTCTTTAATATTAATGCAGAAGATGGATCTCAACTCTGGCTCCGCTACAATAAAATATCAGATAGTCAGCTGCTTAACGAATATAAAAATTTGGTAACAGGCTGGATAATAGAGGGCCAGTCACCTACACTTCTGACAGCAGGCAAAGAGATGCAGATGGGACTGAATGGACTGATGGCAACCAGTGTTCCTTTCGAAAAAACTATAAAACGGGATGGATTAATTGTCGCAGGGACTCCGGCAAATTCGCCGATAATTGCCTCTTTGAAGCTGAATGAAAGACTTAAAAATCTAAATGATGAAGGATATTTAATAATTACTACTGTCTATGAAAAGAATAAAATAATAGTAATTGCAGCCAATAAAGATATTGGTGTACTATATGGAACATTTCATTTCCTTCGTCTTATTCAGACTAACCATGATATCAAAAACCTTGCAATCGAAAGCGCCCCAAAAACGAAAATAAGAATACTGGACCACTGGGATAATATTAACCGGTCAGTTGAAAGAGGTTATGCAGGATTATCTTTATGGGAATGGAAAGCGCTGCCTGATACTCTCTCTCAGCGATATACCGATTACGCCAGGGCCAATGCTTCAATAGGAATAAACGGAAGCGTGCTGACAAATGTAAATGCTAATATACTTTTTCTTACAAAAGAATATCTCCTAAAAGTTGCCGCAATTGCAAATGTATTCAGACCTTATGGTATAAAAGTCTATCTGACTGCACGTTTTAGTTCCCCAATCGAGTTAGGCAAACTTAAAACTGCGGACCCCCTTGATCCTGGAGTAATTGATTGGTGGAAAAAGAAAGCCGATGAGATATACAGCTATATCCCTGATTTCGGCGGATTTCTGGTTAAGGCAAATTCTGAGGGTCAGCCCGGACCTCAGAACTACAACCGTTCTCATGCCGAAGGAGCAAACATGATTGCCGATGCAGTTGCTCCACATAAAGGTATAGTAATGTGGCGTGCATTTGTATATGACAATAATGTACCGGATGACAGGGCAAAACAAGCTTATAATGAGTTTGTTCCACTCGATGGAAAATTCAGGGATAATGTACTCATCCAGGTAAAGAACGGCCCGGTTGATTTTCAGCCGCGTGAACCTTTTCATCCTCTTTTCGGTGCCATGCCAAAGACTCAGATTATGTCTGAATTTCAAATCACTCAGGAGTACCTGGGTGCATCAGTCCACCTGGTATTCCTGGCTCCGTTGTTTGAAGAATGCCTGAAATCNNTCTTACCGGGATGGCAGGTGTTTCAAATATCGGTAACGATACGAACTGGACAGGACACCCTTTTGCTCAGGCAAACTGGTATGCATTCGGACGCCTCTCATGGGATCCTTATATGAAGTCAAAAGATATTGCCGACGAATGGATAAGAATGACGTTTACAAATGACCCCGAGTTTGTAACAAATGTTACAATGTTGATGCTTTTTTCCCGTGAAATAACTGTCAGCTATATGACACCCATCGGATTGCATCACATGATGTATGCAGGTCATCATTACGGACCGGGACCCTGGGTCAGCAGGGGAAGACAGGACTGGACTTCAGTTTATTTTCACCGGGCAGATTCCATTGGTATTGGATTTGAAAGGACTTCAAAAGGCAGTAATGCTGTCGGCCAGTATTTTCCTGAAGTAAGAAACACTTTCGAGAAGATTGAGTCATGCCCTGAAAATCTGCTGCTCTGGTTTCATCATGTTCCCTGGGATTATACGATGCGATTCGGTAGAACTTTGTGGAATGAATTGTGTTTCCAATATTACGAAGGTGTGAATGGGGTGAAGGCAATGGAAAATGAATGGTTGAAAATGGGAAACTATATTGACAAGGAAAGATTCGATAAAGTAAAATCTCTTCTTGCTCTTCAGGAGGATCATGCAAAACTATGGAGAGATGGCTGTTTGCTCTATTTTCAGACATTTTCCAAAAGACCAATTCCTGAACAGTATGCAAAACCGGAGCATGATCTTCAGTATTATATGAATTACCGGTATACAAACGTGCCTGGAATCAGATGAAGGTTCTATCTTCGTCGTATTATTTTTTATTTCTGGTNNATATGTTACTACTTGGAATTGATCTTGGAAGCTCTTCTGTCAAAGCTTCAGTAATTGACGGAGAATCAGGTAAATGTCTTGCGACTGCCTTCTATCCGGAAAAGGAGATGGCCATAATTGCACAACAACCGGGATGGGCGGAACAGGAACCTGAAATATGGTGGAATAATCTAAAATCGGCAATTATTGAGTGTACCGGAAAAGCAGGACTTCAAAAGGAAGCCATAGCCGCTATAGGAATTTCTTATCAGATGCACGGACTGGTCATTGTTGACAAAGAAAAGAATGTTCTGCGTCCATCAATAATATGGTGCGATAGCAGGGCAGTCGGATATGGCGAAAAAGCTCTGAACTCGCTCGGGAAAGATTTCTGCCTCAGGCATCTTCTTAATTCACCCGGAAATTTTACAGCTGCTAAACTGGCATGGGTTAAGGAGAATGAACCTGAAATATTCAGACGGATTTATAAGATCATGCTTCCCGGAGATTATATTGCAATGCGGCTGACAGGAGAGATAAAAACCACATTCACAGGCCTTTCGGAAGGTATTTTCTGGGATTTCAGTACTGAGGGAGTTTCAAAAGAGTTAATGGATTATTTTGGGTTTAATAATAGCATTTTACCTGATGCTGAACCATCATTTTCCATAAGCGGTAAATTGTTAGATTCTGTCGCAGTTGAATTAGGATTACCAAAGGGTATTCCGGTTTCATACAAGGCCGGGGATCAACCGAATAACGCTTTGTCTTTGAACGTTCTCTCTCCGGGCGAGGTTGCTGCTACTGCCGGTACATCCGGAGTCATCTATGGTGTAACTGACCTTAAGAAATTCGATTCACTATCGAGAGTTAATACATTTCTTCACGTTAATCATAGTAAGAAATTAACAAGACTTGGTGTTCTTTTATGTATCAACGGAACCGGAATACTAAATTCATGGATAAGACGTTATGCTGGNNACGGACTTTATGTTTTACCTTTTGGCAACGGTTCTGAAAGGATGCTGCTCAACAGGGACATAGGTGCAAGAATTGCCGGACTGAACTTTAATACGCATACATCAGCACATCTGTTCAGGGCCTCGCAGGAGGGAATTGCATTCTCCTTCAGATATGGACTGGATATTATGAAAGAAACCGGAATTGTTCCGGGAATCATCAGGGCAGGAGCAGCCAATATGTTTCTCAGCAAGGTATTCAGAGATACTTTATCATGCATCACCCAGACTGAAATTCACCTCTATAACACCGATGGTTCTCTTGGTGCTGCAAGAGGTGCAGGTATAGGTTGTGGATACTATAAATCAGAAAATGAAGCGTTTAACGGGCTTGCTGAAGTTGGAGTGACAGAACCTGACAGAAGTGTGATACATTTGTACAATGCGGCTTATTCTAAATGGAGAGATCATCTTCTTTCGATGTGAAAACTAAGCTAGCTTAGCGTACTTTGCAAAAACTTTACGACCTTTGTGCCTGCCTGCCGGTAGGCAGGGTTACGGATTTCAAAATATAAATTTTAAATAATAGTATTATGGTTTATAAAGGAAAAAAAGAGGCATATCCCGGTATCGGGAAAATTGAATTTGAGGGTGTCAAATCGAAAAATCCCCTGGCATTCAGATGGTATAATGCTGAGGCAAAAGTTGCCGGGAAAAAGATGAAAGATCATTTGCGGTTTGCTGTGGCTTACTGGCACTCTTTCTGTGGAGACGGTTCTGACCCGTTTGGCAATGCAACAAGAATATATCCCTGGAAAGATGCTGAAAATGATGATAAAACGAAACGCAGATTAGATGCTGCTTTTGAATTCATCACTAAAATCGGAGCAGGCTATTATTGTTTCCACGACGCTGATATTGTTGGTGACGGTACAGTTTTCGAAATCGAAAAACGTCTCGAAAAAATAGTTCCTGTTATGAAAAAAATGCAGGAACAGACCGGAGTTAAGCTTCTCTGGGGGACAGCAAATCTGTTTTCAAACCCCCNNTTTGGGTGGAGAAAATTATGTTTTCTGGGGTGGGAGAGAAGGATATATGAGCCTCCATAATACAAATATGAAAAGGGAACTCGATCATTTGGGTATGATGCTCTCTATGGCACGTGATTATGGAAGAAAGAATGGCTTCAAGGGAACATTCCTTATCGAACCAAAACCCATGGAACCAACTAAACACCAGTATGATTATGATACTGCTACAGTTATCGGATTTCTGAGACATTATGGACTGGACAAGGACTTCAAGCTTAATATTGAAGTGAACCATGCAACACTGGCTGGTCACTCATTCGTACATGAGCTTCAGACCGCGGCAGATGCCTGCCTTTTGGGGAGTATCGATGCCAACAAGGGAGATTATCAGAACGGATGGGATACTGATGAATTTCCTACGAATATTTATGAGGTAACAGAAGCGATGATGGTTATTCTTCAGGCAGGCGGCTTCACTACCGGTGGAATTAATTTCGATGCAAAAATACGCCGTAATTCTACCGATGTTGATGATATATTCATAGCTCATATCAGCGGAATGGATACCTTCGCAAGGGCACTGGTTGTTGCGGATAAAATTCTGAAAGAGAGCGATTATCTGAAAATAAGAAAGAAGCGGTACGAATCTTTCGATAAGGGAAAAGGCAAAGAATTTGAAAATGGAAAACTTACCCTCGAGAAGTTAAGAACCATTGCAAAAGAAACCGGAGAACCNNCCCCAAGAGGGAGGGACTTTAATCGTGGTGACTTAATTCCTTTTATTCTTAGTAATCTTCCCCCGCTCTCCTGGGAGCGGGGGACAGGAGGGGGTGAGGTTTTTGTCAGATTTGGAACAAAGATCAAACTGAAACCTTTTCAGGTTCTTTTACAACCAATGCCAATAACACAATTGAGATTAATGCTATTACACCACCAAATCCAAAAGCCACCGAACCTCCGTATCCGGGAATTACTTTGTCGAAATAACTGTACAAAAATCCGAAAATAATACTTGCAGGAAGAGCGCCAAGACCAATAGCAAAATTGAATAGCCCGAAAGCAGTACCCCTTTGATCTTCTCTTACAATATCAGCAACAAAAGCCTTCTCGGTTCCTTCAGTAAATGCATAAAACAGGGCGTAGACTGCAAAAAGAATAAATGTTGCAACTATTTGCAAATCAGCAGGCAAGAAAATCAGTAATGCAAAAGAAATATAAACAAATGCATATATTGCCCAACCTGTATTAATTACGATCTTCCTCCCAATCTTGTCAGAAAGTGCTCCAAGGGGCGTTGAAAAAACAGCTTTTATGATATGAAAAAAGGCCCAGATCAGGGGCAGGAAAAGTATATTAATCACCTTTGCCTGCTCCAGATCATTTCCAAAATTTGAGATCATTTTATGCAGAGGCTCAATTTTATTCACAAAATTGAAAACAGCGCCAGTTTTATGAATCGCCTCTTCAACCCGGAACAAAAGAAAAGCATCTGATGAGTTGCCTAATGTGAAAAGAACCATTACTAACAAATAACTTTTAAAATTTCTGTCAAAATCCTTAAGTGATAATTTAAAATCTTTTGTACCGGACATGGCAGGATTCTTTTCTTTTACAAACAAAATAATTGTCAGAACTGCAATAATTCCCGGAATGATCGCCAGCATAAATGTCCATCTGAGCGCCAGCAAAGTGTCTTTGAAATTGAATCCTACGATTAATACCAAAAGTGTTAGTATTGCAAGAACCGGTCCGATAACGGCTCCTGTGTGGTCCATTGCACGATCAAATCCGTATGATTTTCCCCTTATGCTTTCGTCAGCCGAAGATGCAATCATGGCATCACGAGGTGCTGACCTGATTCCTTTTCCAACCCTGTCTAACATTCTGATAATCACTATCTGCCAGGCTGCATTAACAACTCCTGTCAATGGCCGGAAAAACGAAGAAACGGAATAACCAATAACTACAAGTATTTTCCTTTTCCCTGTTTTGTCGGAAATGATCCCGCCAAAAAGCTTCAGCAATGCTGCTGTAGTTTCAGCCACCCCTTCAATTATTCCAAGCATCACTGCGCCTGCACCAAGAGCTGCTACATAAACCGGTATAAGAGGATATATCATTTCAGTTGCAGCATCGGTAAATAGGCTGACTACTCCAAGCATGATAACGGTAATGGGAATCCTTATTTTAAGTTTTGAATCCATTTCTATTTTCATATTATAACTAACAGAAAGAAATCTTGTTCTGGTTAACTGAGATTTACTGTGTCAGTAAAATGCAAGGTTAAATGCTTTGGTTAAATTTAATAGAAATAGAATTCAGTTTAACTGGCATGCACCATAATATTTAATAGTTTTGTATTTAATAAGATAATAGGTAATGACTATTGCAGAATATATTGCTGATCAGCTGGTTAATATTGGCGTAAAATATGTCTTTGGAGTACCCGGAGGACCCTCAATACCTTATATGGAAGCGTTCAGGACAGCTGGTATTGAGTTCATCCTCACATCAAATGAATCTGCTGCTGCAATGATGGCTGACGTTTCAGCCAGGCTGACCGGAATACCAGGAGTTTGTCATGCAACATTCGGCCCGGGGGCAACAAATATTGCAACCGGAACAGGAGAAGCACTGCTGGACAGATCGCCAGTGATAGTTTTTACAAGTGAAATGCCGGATTCAATGCTTCACCGGACAACCCAGATGAATATAGATCATCAGAAACTATTTGAACCACTGACCAAGAAAAGTTACAGGATAAATGCCGGCAATGTTAAAGAGGTAATGCATTGCGCACTCCGGATTTGTCGTGAAGAATACCCTGGCCCAATTCATATCGGCCTCCCATCTGATATTGCCGGACTCGAGATTAATGATTCTGAAATTTCTTATGCGCCGCTGGAAAGTCCTGAGTATAATAATGATATAACCGGCATAACGACTCTGCTTCAGAAATCAAGACGACCCCTGATAGCTCTGGGACTGACTGCGATGCGTTATAAACTTGGAAAACCTATTCTTGAATTTCTGAATGAATATAAAATTGCGGTCGTTGTCACTCCGATGGCAAAAGGTTTGATTCCGGAAGACCACCCGTGTTTCGCAGGAGTATTATTTCATGCATTAAGCGATTACCTTGAAGATATTTATGAAAAGACAGACCTCGTAATTGGCATCGGTTATGATCCAGTTGAGTATAACTACGAATCGTGGATCCCTGATGTGCCTATGATTCACTTTAATACTATTGAAACTGACATGCCGGCTGACAAAGAGATAATTCAGTACATAGGTAAACCAGCTGAATGGTTTGTTCTCCTGAAAAGCATAAATCCGGGCTCTCTTATCTTTGAGAATTCCGTTCTTGAAGGTATTCGAAATGAGATGACATCAATCTTTAATGGCTTTCTTGGCCACTTCGGACCTGTAATGGTCTTAAAGATATTAAAAGATGAATTGCCTGGAGATTCCATTATAACGGCAGACGTCGGATCTCATCTTCATCTGATCGGACAATACTGGAAAACTCCTTCGCCTGAAAAACTAATAATTACAAATGGCTGGTCATCAATGGGCTTTGGAATTCCGGCTGCAATTGCTGCGCAGCTTGCTATGCCTTCCTCCACAGTTGTCTGTCTTACGGGTGACGGAGGTTTTCTGATGATGGCTGGCGAACTGATGACAGCCAAAAGATACAATCTTCCCATAATTACAGTCGTATTCTCTGATGGAGAACTTAATCTAATCAAGATCAAGCAATCATGGAAAGATATTAAACCGTATGGTACGCAAATCTATTCTGGAGATCTTTTCGGATCTGATATTTTTCTCGGTATGAGGGTTCTGACTGCAGATTCAGAGGAAAAAATGATAAAGGCAGTCAATGTTGCACTTTCTCTGGATGAGCCGGTGATAATAAATGCTGTAATTGATCCGGAGGATTTTAAATGGCTGATAGTTAAGCAGAAATAAACCTACTCTTAAATCCGGGGAAGCTTATAAAAGAAATTCTCTTTTAAAACAGAATAGATACAGCTGTCTTTTACCACTCCATTCTTGAAAATATTATTTTTTATTACTGCTTCACAGGCAAAACCTGCTTTTTCGAGTGCCCGTCTTGATCCGGGGTTATCTGCAAATGATTCGGCATAAACCCTGACTATATCGAATCTTGAAAAGGCATATGCTGTAGCTGCTTTGATCGCTTTGGTAATAATTCCTTTTCCCCAGTACTCTTCTGCCAGGAAATATCCAATCTCAACATTTTTAACGTATATATCATCCTTGGTGACAATCCCAAGACTACCGACAAGATAATTTTCCATGGTTATAGCAAAAAACCTTGGAGGATCATTTATTGGTATTATGGTACTTAACCAGTTATGAGCATCCGACAAAGAATAGGGATTTGGTAAACCGTCACGCAGATTATCTGATATCTTTTTATTGTTTGCTATGACTGCAAGCCGATCCGCATCTTTCACAGACCAGGGTCTGAGTATTACCCCCTCAAATACAATTTCCATAATACAGATATGTTCACAAAAAAATATGAAAAGAAAAACCGGAAATAATCATCCCCGGTTTTACTCCTCCTATTTTACTTTTTTCTCTTTTTTTGGTTTAGCTTCTTTTGTCTCTTTGGCCGCTTTTACGACTTTTTTAGTTTTTTCAGCCTTTACCACCTTTTCAACCTTTTCAACCTTTTCAGCTTTTACCGCCTTCTTCTCAGGCTCGGCTTTCACCGGTTTTGATGTCTTCACTTGCTTAGCTTCCTTCACCACCTTTGCAGATTTAACTTCTTTTACTTCCTTAACTTCCTTAACTTCCTTTACAGGTTTAGCCTCTTTTGCGTGCTTCACCTCTTTTACTTCTTTTATTTCTTTCACTTCCTCCGCAGGCTTAACTTCTTTTGCATGCTTTACTTCCTTCACCTCCAATACTTCAACAGTTTCCTTCACCGCTTTGATCTCTTTCTTTTCTTTTAAAGGCTTCTTCTCTTTAGATTCCTTCTCCTTAACTATCGTTACAAGCTTAACTTCCGGTTTATCACTTTTTTTTCTGCGACGTCTGACTCCGTAAGAACCAAGAATTATCTTGCCTCTTTTGGTTTTTTTATCACCTTTTCCCATAATTATTGGTTTTATTTAATATAGATTACTCATTTTTAAGGTTGACGGCAAAGTTATAAAAAATCTTTACTTTTATTGGAAAATATTTTTTTAAGTAGTAAAAACATAAATAATCTTATGACATATTGTGAATACATTCAGCAAATTACAGGAGAATCCTTTGATCTTCATAAAGAGTATCATGATAAGCACTATGGTTTTCCTATTAAAGACGACAATGAACTTTTTGAAAGGCTCATGTTTGAGATAAACCAGGCAGGATTGAACTGGATTCTCATACTTAAGAAACAACACAATTTTCGCAAAGCTTTTGATAACTACAATATTACAAAGGTTGCGGCTTTTGGAGAAAAAGAATTTGAAAGATTAATGAATGATCCGGGTATTATCCGTAACAGGTTGAAAATTAATGCTGCAATTGAAAACGCCAGGATCATTCTTACTCTTCAGAAAGAATATGGCTCATTTGAAAAGTGGCTTGAATTCAAAGCTATGGAGACGAACACTCTGCCTGACTGGACAAAGCTTTTCAGGAAGACGTTTAAGTTCACGGGAGGCGAAATTGTTAATGAATTTCTGATAAGTATTGGTTATCTGCCGGGAGCTCATAGTATTGATTGTCCTGTTTATCATGAAATTAATAAAATCAGAAACCGGATATGAGAAGAAGAGACAGAGAGATAACTGATATTCAGGAAATAGAGGAAATCATATCAGGATGTGACGCCTGCAGAGTAGCAATTGCCAACGAGAATATTCCTTATATTGTCACAATGAATTTCGGATATGTTGGAGGTAAAAACCCGCATTTATACTTTCATTGTGCAACGGGAGGAAAAAAACTTGACATGATAAGGAACAATAATTTTGTCTGTTTCGAAATGGATACCGACCACATTATATATAAAGGAGAAAAGGAATGTGACTGGGGTATGAAATACAGTAGTATTGTAGGTTATGGAAAAATATTTTTTGTTGATGATGAAACTGAAAAAAAATCCGGACTGGGACATATCATGAATCATTATGGAGGCTCAGGCAATTATACGTATGATGAAAGGGAGTTTGCCAGGACTAAAGTTCTCAGATTGGATATATCTGAAATGTCTGGTAAAAGAAAATAGAAGGGGCTTTATGGGCTTAACATAAAGAATTTATTTGCTATTTGATTAAAAACAACTAAAATGAAAAAAACACAAACAACTCTGGTTTGGCTCTTTCAAGCCTTAATTCTAACTTCCTTATCTTGCTCCAGTGGTCCGCGAGCCGTGATCGTTGAACCCAAAGTTATCCTTACTCCAAAACCCGGACCTTCACCACGCATTAGCGGAGCTAAAGTATTCGGTGTCAGACCAGGTTCTCCATTCCTGTTTACTATTCCTGCCACCGGAGACAAACCCATGAAATATGAAGTGGTTAATCTTCCCTCCGGATTGACCTGTGATGAGAATACAGGTCAGATAAGCGGAACCATTGAAAAACCAGGAGAATATCTTACGACATTCAGGGTCAGGAACAACATTGGAAATGCAGAAAGGTCATTCAGGATTGTTTGCGGCGAAACGCTGGCACTTACTCCTCACATGGGCTGGAACAGCTGGTATGTCTGGGAAAACCATGTTACTGATAAAATTATTCGCAGTGCTGCTGATGCAATGGTAAGTTCAGGTATGAAAGATCATGGATATATGTATATTAATATTGATGACTGCTGGTCTGTAAAACCATCATCTAAAGACTCAACTTTGCTTGGAAAACCGCGAGACAAAAATGGTATGATCAATTCAAACAAGAGGTTCCCCGACATGAAAGCTCTGACTGATTATATTCATTCCAAGGGACTTAAAGCCGGGATATATACTTCACCCGGGCCATTCACCTGTGCCGGACATGTTGCTGCTTATAAGTTTGAAGAGAAGGATATCGCCAGATATGTTGATTGGGGATACGATTTTCTTAAATATGACTGGTGTTCGTACAGTAATGTTGCAAGAAAAGACACTCTTCCTGATCTCCAGAAACCATATAAACTGATAAGTGGTATCCTGAGAAAGCAGAAAAGGGATATCGTTCTTAATCTTTGTCAGTATGGCATGGGCGATGTTTGGAAGTGGGGGAAAGAGGTCGGGGGTAACAGCTGGAGAACAGCCGGTGATCTTGGAGGATCTTTTGAAGGTATAGGTACCGCACTTTTCAGGGATGGATTCGATGTTTACAGTCGCGACAGCCTCCAGGTCTATGGCGGTCCGGGGGCATGGAATGATCCTGATTATCTACTCCTTGGATACCTGAGCAACTGGAAAGGAGAAACAGTACCGACACCACTTACTCCGAATGAGCAGTACACCCAGGTCTCTTTATGGTGCCTTGTTGCCGCTCCACTGATATTCAGTGGTGATATTACCAGACTTGATGAATTTACTCTGGGTCTTCTGACTAACGATGAGATTATAGAAGTTGACCAGGATCCGCTTGGTAAACCTGGTTACAGGGTCTCCAAACAGAAAGATAGCGAAGTATGGATGAAACCGCTCGAAGACGGCTCCATTGCTGTTGGACTTTTTAACAGGGGAGAGGCCGTATCAAAAATTACTGCTTTCTGGAGTGACCTGCATATAAGTGGAAAGCAAAGCATAAGGGATTCATGGAGACAAAATGATTTAGGAATTTTTGAAAATAGCTACAGTGCAAAAGTTCAGCGGCATGGTGTAGTTATGATAAGG
The DNA here is from genome assembly GCA_003155705.1 of Bacteroidales bacterium. Lineage (GTDB taxonomy): Bacteria > Bacteroidota > Bacteroidia > Bacteroidales > VadinHA17 > LD21. Next base: position 1,122 of record PMEC01000110.1, on the reverse strand, counting down.
ATCCGTCCTGTGACAAAATAAGTTATTCCATTTTATTATAGTAACTTTATAATCGGATAATTTCATAAATTATTAAAGATTATTCAGATTAATAAAGAGATTCATGACATATAATATGCAAACATTAAACGATTTACGTCTGGCCGTCCTCATTGATGCAGATAATATACCCTATGCCAATGTTAAAGGCATGATTGAAGAGATTGCTAAATATGGCACACCAACTTTTAAACGCATTTATGGTGACTGGACAAGACCCACAATTTCAGGATGGAAATCTGTACTTCTCGAAAATGCTATCACTCCTGTCCAGCAGTATAGTTACACAAAGGGCAAGAATTCAACCGACTCTGCCATGATTATTGATGCGATGGATATTCTCTACTCGGGAAAAGTTGATGGATTCTGTATTGTATCAAGCGACAGCGATTTTACAAGACTGGCGACAAGACTTCGCGAAGCAGGAATGAAGGTTATTGGTATCGGTGAAAGAAAGACCCCTCCTCCATTTATTGTGGCTTGCGATAAATTCATATATATCGAGATTATAAATACTTCGGTTGCATCCACAGAATCTGTCGTTGGAGTAAGAAAAAAAGGGAAACTGGCAGTTTCAAAGACAAAAAGCGAGGAGACCGATTCTCAATCCATGAACCGCAGGGTGAAACGCCTGATCGCAACATCAATCACCGACCTGGCTGATGAAAACGGATGGGCTTTCCTTGGTGATGTAGGTAATTTGATATTGAAGAAACAACCTGATTTTGACCCCAGGAATTATGGATTCACTAAACTTACACCGTTAATCAAATCACTTGATTTTGAGATAGATGAAAGAGATTCCGGCCGGGATAACATTAAACATATTTATATCAGGAACAAGAAGTAGAGTGATAAGGAGACTTGGTACCTTCCGTGAAAAGGTACTATGTGCCGGATAATACCGGGTCAACTTTCACAGAGATCACTAGCTTTTTCCTTGCCTGTTTCAGGATAATTTGTCATAATAATGACATTTTTTCATTAAAAAGTGATTAAAATACAATATATTATATCATTTATGTTTTTTATATTCAAAAAAAAATGTGACCTTTGACCCTGTTTTTAAAAACTTTAATTATT
>PMEC01000056.1 GCA_003155705.1 Bacteroidales bacterium | reverse complement strand
ATAGATATCTTAAACCTAAAGATCTGGTGGTCTTTAGGTTTATTATATTTTTATACCGGTTGAGGCTCAACACATATTAACTCAGACTAATGTAGTGAAGTGGTAAGCAAGGATTTAATCATTGATGCTGATGATTCCGAAGTTTCTTTAGCGTTGTTGGAAGACAAGCAGTTAATTGAGCTAAATAAGGAAAAGCGAAATATACAGTTCTCGGTTGGCGACATTTACCTGGGAAAAGTCAAAAAGATAATGCCAGGTCTTAATGCAGCATTTATTAATGTCGGATATGAGCGGGACGCGTTTCTCCATTATCTCGACCTGGGGGCTCAGTTTCGCACGCTCCATCGTTATTATTCAGCTGCAATCCAGAAAAAAGGAAAAATTCCACCGGTAAGTAAATTTAAATCCGAACAGGATATAGATAAGGAGGGAAAGATAACGGATGTTTTAACCTCCGGACAAACAGTTATTGTGCAGATTTCAAAGGAGCCTATTTCAACCAAAGGTCCCAGACTTGCCTCTGAAATATCATTAGCAGGGAGAAATCTGGTTTTAATGCCATTTTCCGATAAAGTATCTGTCTCTTCAAAGATTGAAAGCATCGAAGAGAAAAACAGGTTAAAAGCTCTGATTCAGAGTATTAAGCCAAGAAACTACGGCGTAATTGTAAGAACTGTGGCTGAAGGTAAGAAGGTTCCTGTCCTTGATGCCGAGCTTAAGGAACTGGTAAATAAATGGGAAGAAGCCTTCCTGAACATTAAGAAAGAATCAAAATCGCCAAAACTTTTTATCGGGGAGATGAACAGGACAACTACTATTCTCCGCGATATGCTTAATGTTACATTTAACAGCATTCATATAAATGATCCTTCACTCGCTGAGGAAATAAGAAAATATATCAGGGAGATTGCCCCGGAAAAGGAAAAAATTATAAAACTCTATAACGGCAGCCTTCCAATATTTGACCATTTCGGAATAAATAAGCAGATTAAGGCCCTCTTCGGAAGGACAATCTCATTCAAACATGGCGCCTATCTGATAATTGAACATACTGAAGCTCTTCACGTTATCGATGTGAACAGTGGCAACAGATCCAGAACAGGTAACGATCAGGAGACCAATGCTCTTGAAGTCAATATGGAAGCAGCTTCCGAAATAGCCCGGCAATTGAGGCTGAGAGATATGGGTGGTATTATTGTCATAGACTTCATTGATATGCAGTCCGGAGAAAACAAACAATTACTCTATGACAAGATGAGGGAAATGATGTCTACTGACAGAACAAAACATAATATCCTTCCGCTTACAAAATTCGGAATAATGCAGATCACAAGGCAAAGAGTTCGCCCTGAGATGAACATTGTTACTGATGAAAAATGCCCTTCGTGCAAGGGTACTGGTGACGTAAGGCCAACTATACTTTTTACTGATGATCTGGAGAATGAGCTCTCATTTATTATTGACAAAGTGAAAACAAGAAAACTCGTTCTTAATGTCCATCCTTTTGTAGCTGCATTTGTTAAAAAAGGACTGTTCCCGATCTATCGAAAATGGAACAGAAAATATGGTATCAGCCTGAAAGTACAGGCAGTTCCGTCATATCATATGCTTGAATACCATTTCTTCGATCGTTATGAAAATGAGTTTGATCTAGGTTGATTTCTTTAAGATATGACTGGATTTTTTCAAACTATAATAACACATTGAAAATAAAGATATTACAAAAAATAAATACATTTTAATGAACAGAAGATTTTCAATCAGTTGTTTATTACTTGTAACATCATTCAGAATTGTTGCTCAGATCTATAATCCTGTTTCATGGGATTTCAGCTATGAAAAGAAGAGCATAAAGCATTTTGAGCTGATTTTCACGGCTACTATTGAGAACAAGTCTCATATCTACTCAATGGATATTCCTTCAGGAGGGCCGATCCCAACAACAATCAGATTTGATACAGTTTCTGGTTATACCCTTGATGGTAAGCCTTTTGAGGTGACTAATCCCGAAGAGATTTTTGACGAGGCATTTGGTTTCAAAATAAAAACTTTCAGCCATCATGCAGAATTTCGTCAAAAAATATTAGCAAATTCTCCATCTTTTACAGTTACCGGTGCAGTCAATTTTATGGCTTGTAACAACGCAACTTGTCTTCCACCCCGTGATGTCGAATTTTCAATAAAAATTACAGATGACTCAGATAAAGCAACAATAAAACCATTAGGGTCAGGTATATCTTCACCAGAACAAAAAAGTGGAATGCTTAAATTTTTTATCCTTTCACTTCTTGCCGGCTTCGCCGGTGTGCTTACTCCATGTGTATTCCCTATGATTCCCATGACTGTCGCTTTCTTTTCGCAGGGAGCTGAAAACAGGAGAAAGGCAATTTTTAAAGCTGTAATATTCGGATTATCAATTGTTTTGATTTATTCATCACTTGGAATTATTGTGTCATTGACAAGTGCAGGAGCAGGTTTTGCCAATGCNNGCATTTGAAATTGTATTGCCCAATAGTTGGGTGACAAGTGCAGATTCAAAAGTGGATAAAGGTGGTATAATCGCATCCTTTTTTTTGGGACTTACAACAGTAATTGTTTCATTTTCATGCACTGGGCCAATAATTGGTGTTCTGCTTGTTCAGGCTGCTACAGGAGAAATCCTCAGACCCACTATTGGCATGCTGGGTTTTGGAATTGCATTCGCACTTCCTTTTACAATATTTGCCCTTTTCCCGTCAGTAATGAGCAGATTGCCCAAATCGGGTGGCTGGTTGAACTCAATAAAAGTTGTTCTTGGATTCATTATGCTTGCATTCAGTATGAAGTTTCTTTCTACCATTGATAGTGTTTATTCACTCAAAATAATTTCTAGAGATATCTTCCTGGCAGTCTGGATTGTGATTTTCTCACTGATGGGCTTCTACCTGATGGGAAAAATTAAATTCTCTCATGACAGCGACATTCCCTTTATCGGAACATTCAGGCTATTCCTGATAATTGTAGTTTTTACTTTTGTGGTATATCTTATTCCCGGGCTTTTCGGAGCACCTTTAAAAGGTCTTTCGGCACTATTGCCTGAACAGGGAACTTCAAAATTCAATATTGCACGACTTATAACTGAGAATAAACCCGTTTCGAGTCCGAGATTTACTGCTAATTCCGGTGACGTTCTTTGTTCATCTCCTAAATATGGAAACATATTTGAAATGCCACTCGGACTTAAAGGTTATTTCGATTATAAACAGGGTCTTGATTGCGCAAAGGAGCAGGGAAAACCGGTACTTATTGATTTTAAAGGTCATGCATGTGCCAACTGCAAACTAATGGAAGCTAAAGTATGGTCTGATCCTGAAGTTCTTAAAAGGCTTAATGAAAATTTTGTGATCATCTCACTTTATGTTGACGACAGAACGCAACTTTCTGAAAATGAATGGGTCATATCCTCAATAAATGGAAAGCCACTTAAAACAATTGGAAAGGTCAATGAGGAGCTGGAGATATCAAAATACAAGACAAATTCACTTCCGCTTTATGTAATCTCCGATTATGCAGGAAACCCCTTAAACACTCCTATGCCTACAAACCTGAATATAACGGAGTACAAAAAATGGCTTGACGAGGGAGTCGGATTATTCCGATTAAAGAAATAATTTTTCCTGCGTATCTCACAGGTTTAAACTGATTCAATTGTTCGTATCAGTGAGAAACCGCGGGATCATCAGGTACCATTTTCAGAATTTACCGAATTTAAAGGATATATTGTAGGTCCAGCCTCTAAGCGATTCAGCACTGGCTGTTTTTGATCCTCCTGATGATCCAATGTCAAATGGAGTAGGGAATCTGTAACTTGTTCCCAATGATATCCGAAAGAATCTGGTGATATTGAACTCCAGTTCAGCCGATGGTTCTGCGATAAGAAAAGCGGCTCCATCCTCTATAAAATTCATATGGTAATTTGCATCTTCAGAAACATAAGAGATGCCTCCTGCTCCAAGCAAAACCGGGAAAGATAAATGTATCGGAAATTTTGGCATAAGTATAGGTTCTATGTATATTCCTCCGTATCCTCCCGTAAGAAATACCTGGTTGTTCTGAACTGAACTATAATGGAATTCATTGATAAAACCTGTCCCTCCCAATCCTATTGCGATTGAATGGTTCGTTATCCAGGATAATCTTCCTCCCATCATGACTGCATCTCTACCGTCAATCAGGGAATAACCCATGGTAAATGAACCATAGAAACCTCTGGCCCTGTGGTTCCCGAATAAAGTCTTGATTTCATCGTTCTTATGGTGATAAACTAATGTATCCTGGGATCTTAATGAAGATGTAAGCAGGACTAGAATTGCAGCTGAAAGAAGTAGTTTTTTCATCAGGTATTTTTTAGTTTTTATTTTTTTGGAATGCACAATTTAAAAACGGATTAGATTTTGTTTAGTTTTCGGAAAAGATACAGATTCGAGTTTAATTGCGGTAATAAGGTTAACAGGTTAGAATGTGTAAGCGCATGAAAAACCAAAATCAAAGGGTATGATTTTTACAAATGAAGGTATAGTCATCTCTATATATGGTTTGACGTTTAGACTTAATATTAATGGTATTTTTCTAAATCTGTATTCAGCTGCTCCCCATCCATCGATTCCAAAAACCGGACAAAACCTTTCATGGTAAAAATAAAAATCCTCTCCAAGGAATGCCACATGATCAGTAAAGATGAATCCTGCGTGCCCACCGTAGCCCCATGCAAGTATTAGATCGGGTGATATTTCCGATAGGGCCATTTCATAGATCACTTTTAATCCGGTTAGTTGTACTCCATGCTCATGGAATCCGGCCATTACAAATAAACCCGTTTCGGCATTACCTGTCTGGGTAGTAACCTGATAATAAAAACCGCTGCGGTATCCTGCCCTTAGTCCTACTTGTCTTCCCAGGGATTGGCTCTTTGCAATATTACATGATATAATTATGAGGAAGATAATTGTAACTTGTATTTTTCTCATGTTAGTTAAGTTTCTTAACATTTTGTTATAATGACAAATATATTTGAACAGCGTTGCATCAGTAGATATCTATTTAATAAAAATATTACCATGGCTTGCATCAATTTTTACCTTGATATTTCCGGGGTTTTTACCAATAGTACCAAATGTCATAAATTCTTTTTTGTCCTCATTTATTGCCTTTTTCTCAAGATGAGCATTCTTCTCAGGAGTGGTCAGGAATACATTAATATGCCTGACATCAAGATTATATGATAACGCTGGATCGAATGAGAAGTTTATGTCTGTGTAACCAGAATTAACAGAGATAAGTTGTATGCTTTTGGCAATCATATCAATATATAAACTACCATATTTTGTGGCCAGGTTTAATTCATCTTTGAGCTCTTCTATTTTGAAATCGGTGAAGTATGAATCACCATCTGCTGCAGAAACTTTTCCTATAAAAAATTTATCTTTTCTTGATTCAATATGAAGGTTAGACGTCTGTTTCAAATCAAATCTGCTTGATATTGAGCTTATTGAAAGGTTTCTTGAATCTCCGATATCAACCTCTGAAAATGAGGCATCTATTTTACCGGAGATAAGTTTATTTATTGTTGCATCGCAAAATGTGAGCTTGATATCGACCGCATTATTGATCGAATTAGCCTTTAAGGAGCCATTAGACATTATAATTGACACGTCACCGGTGTTGTTTTCCATATAAATATCACCATACCTGTTATCGATTTTCAGGTTAATATTCTCCGGCAGACTTACATAATAATTGATTTGCACTCTTGAGTCGTACGGAATTAGTTTTTTGGTCATTCCTTTAAAACTCTCGAATAGCATACTGAAACTTTGTACAAAGTCTGTCTGTGCAATTATATAATAGCCCGACGCTGAAAAATTGATATTGATTCCTTCAAACATTTTTCCCAGTTTGGACTGGTTGGAGGCAAAAGCTTCAATCTCAGCCCTTATCGAAACAGAGTCCTTATTCCAGGTCGTGAGATGGATTGTTCCATACTTGTTGGTTAATTCAAGAGCCGTCTCCTTATTTGCCGGGAACGATTTCTGAAATATCCTTTTCTCAGAATATGACTGCCCTTTCAATATAAATGGAAAGAATAAAAGAAGGAACAGTTGTAATGTGAGTTTACAGTTCATTGCTTTTAGTTTTTTCGGATTTAGTCTCATTTTGTTTTAACAGATTCAGCATATCTTCAAGAAGCTGTAATTTTATTCTGTAGTTCTGTATCATGGCCTCAATCACTTCCTGATTCGCCACATTATCTTTAAGATCTTTCTTTAAATCAGTGCGTATACTGTCGAGATGTGCCATGTCGTTTTTAAGTTCTCTGGCAATTACAGGCTGATTTATCAGTAGAGGTTTGGCTTCGAGGTAAAGTGTGTTCATTTGGGTCTTATAATAAACTTCGGTTTCTTTCAGCGCGGGCTGACCGGAATTTGAAGAGAAAAAATCACTATTCTTTTTCTGAAATAAATACATAATTATAATTGAAATACCCAGAATTAGTACCACAGCTGCGACAGCTGAAAACCAAACAGGAGAAATAGTTCTCCTCTTTTTCAGACCGACTCTAATTCCTCTCCAAGTACTCTTTGAGGGTTCATATTTATCAAGATCTGCCTTGTTCCCTTTTATGAATTCTTCCAGTTTGTCCATTTTATGAGGCTTTTAAAATTTTTCTTAGTTTTCCTTTGGCTCTTGAATATTGGGATTTTGATGTTGACTCTGAAATCCCGAGAATTTGAGCAATTTCTGCATGATCGTAACCTTCAAGTAAATATAATGTCAATATAACCCTGTATCCATCGGGGAGTAATTCAATCCCCCTGAAGATTTTTCCCGTGTCAAACGTTACATCGTCGTCATTCTCTTCGGTTATATTTTCCGGAAGGTTATCCTGAAGAATAAGGTTGACTTTCTTTTTCTTAAGATGATTAATACTTCTGTTAATAAGGATAGTTTTCAGCCATGCTCCGAAAGTCGATTCAAACCTGAAAGAGTCTATATTTCTGAAGCAATCAATAAATGCCTCCTGAAGAATATCTTCGGCATCCTCCCTGTTATTTGTCATTCTGTAAGCAAGATTGAACATTGCTTTTGAATATTGGTTATAAAGCGTGAACTGTGCCTTATTGCTTCCTTTGCGGCACGCCTCAATAATCGGAGCATGTATTTTAAGATCCAGATCTTCCAACTTATTCTTCTTTCCGGTTAATAAAGACAATATATTCAGGGAGGAGTTGCACCTATCGTCTAATGTTTGGAAAATATTTTTAAAAGCGGAATCCCAATGAACAAAACCAGTAATTCAATTAACGCTGAAAATGTTCCGACCTTGTAAAGCCAATCCCCGTATTTGACATAAGGAGTCAGCTTTGTTTCGGCAGTTAATGTCCCCTTCAGTGTGGCTTCTGTCCACCATTCAGTCTTACTTATAACCCTTCCTTTTATATCTATGAAAGCCGAGATACCTGTATTCCCTGCCCTTGCGACAGGACGACGGGTCTCGATGGCTCGCAGAAAAGCAAAATAGAAATGCTGTTTATAACCGTTAGTGTTTTTCCACCAGCCGTCGTTCGTGATGATGAAAAGAAGATTTGCTCCATTCTTCACGTAATCAGTTACATATTTACCGAAAGCAGATTCGTAACAGATTATTGGAGCAATTTTTATATCTGAAGTTAAATGTCCGAATACAGTACGTTCCTCCTGAGTCCCGTACCCCCAGTTAGAACCGCCCAGGTAGGGAAGGATCCTGCTGATTATCTTTCCTGGTCCGTTAACAAATTGTTTTTCTATGCCCGGAACAAGTTTTGACTTATGGTATATTTCGAAACGTGCCGAAGTATCAATTTTAAGAGCCGAATTGAAATGATCATAATAGGTTTTCAAAGTGTCGATGAACCTGGCTGATTTAGTTGGTCTTTCTAAAGATGGAGGATATAATTTACAGGTAGTCATTCCTGTCACGATAGCTGCAGCAGGAAACTTTTGAGCAAAATTCATAATCATGCCAATGTAACTGTTTTTGTGCATGTCATTCTCATTAACAGGGTCATCAACAGTTGTTTCCGGAGTCATCACCCAAAGGGTTTTTTCGCTCACCACTGATTCTGCCATTGAAATAGCCTTTCTTAACTGCCTGTCGAATGGAATCCTGAACTTGGTGGTGTAAGGGTCGAAGTTTGGCTGAACTATAACAATTTCAGATTCTTTTCCTGATGCAGGTCTTATACTATTAAACCTGATCAATGATACAAGTGAAGGTAAAATAAGTATCATTAGCCACACAATCAATAAGATACAATTTTTTTTTGACCCTGTATCAGTTTTTATAAGAATTCCTGATAATGTTATGTTTGATAGCAATATCCAAAGTGTTCCGCCGGATGTTCCGGTTATATCATACCATTGAATGAACCTGATATCCTTTGCCAGTCCATTTCCAAGGTTCACCCATGGCGTAACCAGATCGAAATTCAGAGTGAAATATTCATAACAAAGCCAAAATGATATTATTGCAAGCACTGATAACAGATTTCCTGTTCTAAGTCTTACCAAATGAGCGAGCCATGCAGTAAATGACATTAAAAATGACATACCTAAAATAACAGTTATGGCAGCAACCATGGAGGCCACTCTTAACCAGCCAAGCGTTATCATTGAAAATATCAGAAACCCCGGAAGAACATAAATGAAATAAGCATTTGGGCTGTACCTGTTGCGATTTTTATATAGGTAGTTCTCAATTATAAAAAAAGGAACGAGCGATACCAGAAGGATTAATCCGGAGCACCATCCTGTCCAGGCCAGGCTCGATAAAAATCCACCGGTTAAGGATAAACCTATGAGGAAATATTTTTTCATTTATCTCTTTATTGATCTCTGAATCACAAAAATATCAGAAGAAACGACTGCATGGTAAATATAAAATAGAACATTAAATTAATATTAATTCTTAAGATTCGTTTTTTATCACATTAATAAGATGGTTCATCCGCTTTTATTAGATACTGATTAAATTTAAATAAATATGTTGCTTTGCTCTTAAAATATTGTTATTTTTATTATTGATATCGGTTCCTGATCAGAACAAACCTAATTAAATGGAACTTAACTTTTTGATACTGTTTATCATGCTTTTAGATTTCTCAATTGGTGTACAGGGAAAGCAGATATTTATTATATTAGATTGACAAAGAGTGAACTTGTAATCGTATATTAAGTAGTAAAACTTTAAAGAAGCTTTTTACNNTTCTTTTCATGGCTGCCCCGACATTCATCGTCGGGGCTCTTTTCTGGAATCAGTTTGTTGACAATACATATGGAATAAGATGTCTTTTTTAGCCACTAAAGGTGATCTGTTTGCGGAAAATTCTGTCCTTTAATTTCAGTCGTTTAGCGGCTCTGTTTGTATCACAATGGTATTACAGGTATATTTTAGCCGCGTAGCGGTGATCTGTTTGTAGAAAATCAGGTATCTTTATAGTTAAGCTGCTTAGCAGCGACCTGTTTGGTTACATAACAACGTCTCGCTTTTCAATTGAATTATGATTGTGATAATTAAATAAATAAATATCTATATGGCTAATACCTATACTCAGATTTATCTTCAGTTGGTTTTCTCACCACAAGGACATGAAAATGTAATTTCCCCAAAACATAAAGAAGAGTTACAAAAATATACTACTGGCATAGTTCAAAACCGGAAACATAAATTATTGGCAATAAATTATATGCCGGATCATGTTCATATTTTTATTGGATATTCACCTTCTCAGCCGTTACCGGATTTACTAAGAGATATCAAAGCGAACACATCAAAATTTATAAACGAAAAGAAATGGTTGCCAGGCAAATTCCATTGGCAGGAAGGATATGGAGCATTTTCTTATGGTCATTCCCAGATCAATGATGTAGTTCAGTATGTAATAACACAGGAAGAGCATCACAAAAAAGCATCATTCAAAGATGAATACCTTAGATTATTAGAAAAGTTTGATGTAGACTATGACTCAGAATATCTGTTCGACTGGATATGATAATACATGTCGCTCCTATGGAGCTTTTGGCTAAACTAATGGCATTTTCTACAAACAGATCGTCCCTGACGGGACTATTCTAAAAAACATTTAGATTATTTGCACTGGATAAATGAGGCCTTTTGATCTCAAAAGTCTGTTTCCAATACAGCTTTTTAGCACAATACAGAACTGGGCAGGAATTATCTTAATCCTTATCTCTGGGCTTGAAAAAAAGACTAAAGGACAATTACTTTAACTATTATTTGCTTTTTGGAAGATATTGTTTAAAGTTATTTCATAACTTGTATGTTCAATGTTAATCCAAGGTATTTTAAAGCTTAAAGGGAAATATTTAAGGTCATTTTAAATAATAAATGTTATGAAAATAAAAATTGTACTTATTGTACTTATTGTAATAGCCGCTATATTAGGGTATTACATTGGAATTTCAATTGGTTATAATAATGGATTTGAGGTAGCAAATAGGAAAAATGAATTCAAAACTTTAACTCAACCAATTGATTCTTTAAAAGAGCAATTGAAACGAAGAGAAATTAAAGCGATTATATCTTTTATTCACGGGAAAGCTGGAACAAGAAGGGTTGATGAGGGTGGTTTGTTTAATGTTAAATATGTTTATTATTTTGAAGGTAGTCTTTCAAATGAAGCAGCAGTAGCAATGGCAAAAGATGTTAGAATTAAAATGGATTTTATTTCAAAAACAAATTCAATTATTGGATCAGATGAAGTTACAATCTATGATTATATTGGTCCCGGCAAATCATTGAACTTTAAACAAAGAATAAATCCACCTGGGGGATTTGAAAGTTTAAACTTTTCAATAGTTAGTGCGATTGGAGAGTAGTGATTTTTAATTGATCGAATCGTCAAACTATATTCATAAAAATGAGTTTTGTATTTTTCTTTAGCACAAAACCAATAAACTATTGGAAAACCAATCTTATTACATATAAATAACTTATTGCCAATTATTTACTTAGCTATATCATGGTATGCTGTAAACACTGTTATTCTGAAGATGTAAAGGTTATAACTTCTTACAAATATTACGATATATATGAATGTCAGGACTGCGGCAGCTGGACTTATAATATTATTGAGACCTGTTGCCGTGATCCACATGAAATATATGTTNNGGAGAATTTTCTAAAGAAAGATTCAAAGAGTGGAAAAGTGATAAGCAAGCGGAGAGAAACCTAATTTTTAATATTGCACAACATATAAAATTCACTAAAACAACTTTTTATAGATATAATATTTATCTATTGTCGCAAAAATGGAAAGCCTTGAGACGTGAAGCTTTAACACGCGATGGTTATATCTGTCAATATTGCAAAGAAACCGAAGCAACTGAAGTTCACCATTTATCATATAATAACTTAGAAAACGAGTCATTAGACGAACTAATATCATACTGTGGAGATTGCCACAAAAAAGTGCATGATAAGGTAAAAACAGTTCCAACGAATAATAAATGACCTTTAGCCTATTTGTTGTGCTTATTGATCTTATGGATTATAAAATCCCCCTTTTGTCCCTCTTTTGTCCTTTACTTGTCACGGNNTTCTTTTCATGGCTGCCCCGACATTTCTCGTCAGGGCTTTCTGCTTTAATTAAATAATGTTAAAAATGTTGTACAATAGATCGGTTTAAATATATCAGGATTTCATTTTGTATATATTGCATCAGCAAATTTATACTGTACATCATGAAAGCTCTATTCTGTGGTTTTATTTCTTTTCTATTGTTTTCGGCTTGCGGAAATAAGGAAGAACAACTTGTAAAAAAAGCTAATAGAATTCACGCTTTAATACTTACCGTTGATACTCATTGTGATACTCCAATGCTGCTTGCCAATTCCGATTTTGATATGGGTGTCAGGCATGAAGATGGTTGTGTGGATTTTCCCAGAATGAAAGAGGGTGGTCTTAATGCTGAGTTTTTTGCAGTATTTACCGGACAGGGACCAAGAAATGATTCATCATTCAATAAAGTACATCAAAAGGCTCTCGATATCTTTGCCGCTATTCATAAAAATATAGAGAAAAACTCCTCAGTGGCTGAAATGGCTTATACTGCTGCTGACGCTTACAGAATCAGGAAATCGGGAAAGATTGCTGCTTTTGTCGGTGTTGAAAACGGATACCCTATCGGTAAAGATATTTCAAAAGTAAAAGAGTTATATGTTCTGGGAGCCAGATATATAACGCTTTCGCATACAAGGAATAACGACATTTGTGACTCATCAACAGATCCAAAAGGAGCAGAGAATAATGGACTTTCACCTTTCGGGGAAGAGGTCGTCAGGGAGATGAACAGACTTGGGATGATGGTTGATATTTCACATGTTTCAGATAAGACATTTTATGATGTTATCAAACTTTCAAAAGCTCCGGTTATAGCTTCTCATTCTTCTTGCCGTGCCCTGTGCGAAAACCCCAGGAACATTGACGATAATATGCTTCTTGCTCTGAAGCAAAACGGTGGAGTGATACAGATCTGTATCCTGAGTAATTATATCAAAACACCTGAGCCCAATCCGGAACTCGAAGCAAAAGTTAAAGAGATTCGAGAGAAATATGGTGATAGTGATAAACTCACTGATAGCCTGAGGAATCAGATGCGCTCTGAATACACTTCTATCCGAACGAAATATGAGAAGCTTGCAACTGTAAAAGATGCTGTCGATCATATAGATCATGTTATTCAGGTTATCGGAATTGATCATGTAGGCATTGGCACTGATTTTGACGGTGGGGGAGGAATAGATGGTTGCAGGACTGCAGCCGATATGAAGAATATTACCATTGAATTGCTAAGACGAGGGTATAGCAAAAAAGATATAGAAAAGATCTGGGGGGGTAATATCATGAGGGTTTTGCAAGAGGTCGAAAAGCTTGCAACAAAAGGCTAAGACCCTCTTTTTATTTTACTCTTGAGAAACTAAGAGTTCTTAACATCCATTTTGGCAAGGCTTTATGAGGATCTCTCTTACGAAGATCGAGGTACAATCCTAGTTTTTTCAGGATAGCTACTTTATGTGTCTCAACAAATTCTATTAGTGTTCCGTCAGGATCTTCAATATAAGAAAAATGACCTGCTGCCTCACCCATATCAAAGCTGTTACCATCACGGCTTTTCTTGGTATCTACAGTGAACGGGAATCCCATTTTAAGACATGCCTCCCTTAGGTTATCCATTTCACGGATGTCATAACAAAGGTGAATAAATCCAGGATCTCCCCAGAAGCGCCCTTCATAATTCTTTCTTTCATTTTTTTGCCCTGATGAGATCAGCTCTATTTCACTCTTTCCCATGAGACGGCTGAATGGCCCTTCAAATGGTTTTGAACGTCTCAGCAGAACTCTTCTGAATTGCTTTTCACCCCCCGGAAGAATTTTGAAATCATCAAATGTTCCTGTTTTGTCGTAAACAACTTCATCATAACCAAGGATATCCGAGTAAAGAGGTCTTGCTTTATCAATATCTGAAACACCTATTATTGCTCCATAAACTCCACCGGTAGGTTTCTTTTCATTTATAAACCAATCATCAGCCTCCACCATCTGAAAAATGTTTCCAAAAGGATCTTTAAGAAAGATTGAGAGTTTCCCTGAAGGATTGGGTAAAGGTTCTCCTAAAACTTCAATTTTCACCTTTTCAAAAGCAATAAGTGTATTTTTGACACTTCTTATTTTTATTTTGCAGGCAAATATTCCGAGATTTCCGGCTTTTATCTCCTGGGCAACCTCAACGGGTGTTCTGCTTTTATGCTGCCAGATCTCAAATCCACCGCCGCTCTGAAGGTTATAAGCTAATACCGCATGTCTCAGTCTGGGTTCTCCTCCGGTATATGGTAACATTAGTTTAGCTTCAGCTGTCTCTTCAAAGATGGGACAATCCATGCCAAAACTCTTTCTGTACCAGGCCCATGCTGTTTTAACATCTTTGACGCCAACGCCCATCTGCTGAATTCCGCAAATAATATAATTTTCCATAATGACCTATAATTTAATGATTTAACTTGGTTTTATTTTGCCAGCCAATCTGAAGAACATTGCCGGGAAATATCGCCTTATAAAAAGCATTATGAGTTCAGTGCTTCCGACAAGTATTTCACGTTTATTCCTGATTATGCCCCTGATTATTATTTCAGCTGCTCTCTCTGGAGATATTCCTTTGGATTGCCCTTCGTCCATTTTCCCATGTTCTCTCCCTTCTGAATCTAATGCTCTGAATGAAATTTTTGTTCTCACCCGTCCTGGAATAATAACAGACGATCTGATGTTGTATTTTTTATTTTCAATATAAAGTGTTTCAAAGAACCCATGCAATGCCTGTTTTGAAGCGGAATATGCGGAACGCAATGGGAAACCGAATCGTCCTGATATGCTGCTTGTTGCAAGGATATGTCCTGATCGTTGTTTAATCATGAAAGGGAGCACAGCTTTTGTCAGCGCAATGGTACCGAAATAATTTATCTCCATTATTTTTCTGTCGAGCCACAGGGGGGTCTCTTCGATAGTTGCCCGCTGGCTAATTCCCCCGATATTCAGCAGGTAATCAATTCTGCCTGTTTTTTCAATCTGTTCTTTCACAATATTGTCTATTCCTGCCGTATCCGACAAATCAAACGGGACGCATCTCACCCGATCCGAAAATTCACCGCAGTTCTGTTTGACTTTCTCAAGTTCCAGAGACTCATTGGATGATGCAATTACAGTTGCACCTTTTCTTATAAATGAGTATACAAGGCATTCTCCAATACCGGAGGATGCACCGGTAATCCATACAATCTTTCCATCAAATAACTTCATTTACCGGTTTCTATAATTTTGAGATCAATGTCAATAGTTCATCATGATTTTTTTTAAGAAGAAGAAGATCCTCATCCTTCTTTCTCATCATGTTTCTGATCCGGAATCCCCCTTTTATTCTCCTGAACAAACGGTAATAATTCCACGAAAAAAGACCGGCCGAAGGTATTGAAATGAAGATTAGAATCGCCAGCCACCAGGGTGATACGATAGCTAAGCATAGAATTAAATAGATCGGCAATAAAACAATGGCAATCATAAGGGATATTGAATACCTTAATGAGCTGTGGAACTGTATATCTGAGACTTTTTTAATTGGGATATTTGGAATTTGTAAAAAGACAACATTAAAAACGAAACCATAAACAAAAAGAGGGAAGCTGATAATAAGCCCAAGCACTCCAAGCAACATTGCAAAAATGGGATGCTGTTTCTTCTCAAGAAGCCTGTAATCAGTCTTCAGGGTTTTAGCTTTTTCCTTTATCTGAAGGCTCAGATTACAGATTTTCTGATATGTCTCAGAATTTGAATTTTTTAGTCTGTTCAGTGTGTTTATAAGGATCCTGTCGCGAAATAATTTCGGCATCCTGACGTCGTCGCTGTACTTCCCGTTAATGATACTTCTGAGTTCATCAATAGCTTCATAGTCTTCTTCCGATTCAATATGAACCATATTCTTCTCCATCTCTAACGATAAAAGGTCTCTGAGCTCATTCATTGCCCTCTGAGGATTTTTCTTGTATGAATCGTAATATTGGGATATCTCTATTGGCTTGCCATATACAACTGTAAGCACTTGTCTGACCCTGAAATAATTTGAAAACTCAATTCCAACAGGAATGATCTTGATATTCAGGTTGAATCCGGTAGCTTCATCAGCCTGGAATGCAATGCGGCAAATACCTTTTTTCAGTTGTCTTAGTCTGTGTATACCTTCATGATTTCCTTCCGGGAGCATTACAAGTCCATTTTTATTTTTAAGGACATCGATTGTTTTATCAAAAATGACATCATTGCTTTTAAGGGCATCAAAACCATCTCTGATCCTGTAAACCGGTAAAATTTTCAGGAAATAAAGAATGGAAGCAATGAATTTTCTTTTAAAAATATCGGCTCTAGCAAGAAAAACAGGTTGTCCTTTATGCGTAAACAGGACAGCCAGAGCATCCATAAGGGCATTCTGATGGTTTGGAGCAAATATTAAATAATCATTTGGGTTAATATTATCCCTTCCGACAACTATTACTCTTCTGTAAAAGAAATTATTATGCCAGAAATTGGCGAACGATTTAACAATTGCATACCTGGTTGAATATTTTTCTATATTTTCCCTACCCATCAGGTCAATAATTAATTATCCGGTAGCTATTCAGAAGCCGGTTTTATTGATTTCGATCAGTTTGAGTGCAAGTTAAAAAAAAGGGAATCAAGAATTTCAGACTTCCTGTTTTTGTTGATTGTTTGACAGAACAATAAGTCTTTATACCACCATTTCAGCTGATATCCAGCCCTTCTTTTAACTTGTCTATATTTCTTCTCTCTTTTTTTGTAGGTCTCCCTGTTCCTTTATTTCTGTAACCAAAGCCTGACAACTCCCTGTTTGACAATTTGGCTTTTTCCTCTTCAGGAGTGATGTCATTAACATATAGATGGACCAGTTTAGCCGAAACCCTGTTTTCTATAGGTTCAATAACAGAATAGGAATGGACCAGTGGTAGCCTTTTAACCGTAATGGTCTCATTTGCAGTTATAATCCTGGATGGTTTTACCTGTATATTGTTAACAACTATTCTCCCTTTNNGAGTAATATCATATTAATATCAAAATGATAACATATTGATATCATTGTAATGGATCAGCAGTATTAGCTCCGGGAGCCATAGAGTTCCCTTTTTTATTAAAGGAAGTCATCGTAAGTTCAAGTCCTGCAGTTCCGAACGATTTTATCATCTCTACGACAACAGACACTCTATCTTCAATATATTTTTTTTCTTCTGATGTCCATGAGCTCAGAACATAATCCCTCTGAGCACCTTTTCTGAAGGAATTGCCAATGCCAAATCTTATCCTTGCATAATCATGAGATCCGAGTATTGTGTTGATATGCGCAAGACCATTATGTCCACCATCACTTCCTTTGGGCCGCATTCTGATTATCCCGGTCGGAAGTGCCAGATCATCTACAATTACCAGCAGATTTTGGATACCGACCTTCTCCTTTTTCAACCAATAATCGACAGCAAAGCCGCTAAGATTCATATATGTGGAAGGTTTCAGCAGGATAAAAGTACGTCCTTTATGTTTCACCTGGCAAATCGCACCGTATCTCTTATCAGCAAAAGAAGCACCGGACGCTAAGGCCATAGCATCCAATACTGTAAATCCTATATTATGACGGGTATTTTTATACTCTTCTCCGATATTTCCCAGACCAACTATCAGATATTTCAACTTGCCTGATTTTTGGTGTCAAAAAAGAATGAAGTCTATTTTTCTTCAGTGGCAGCTTCAACCGGAGCTGCTGCTGCTAATTCTGCTGCTGCAGTTTCTGCTTCAAGCTCTTCAGGAGTTTTCTGTGCAACACGCGAAGTCGCTACTGCAAGGACCATTGATTTTTTCGGATCGAGTAATTCGATTTTGTCAAATGATAGATCACCAACTTTTATTGACTGATGAATTTTCACTTCAGTGATATCAATTGGAAGAAATTCAGGCAGATCATTTGCAAATCCTCTAGCTAACAGGCTTCTTCTCCTTATCCTTAGCTTACCACCAGCCTTGATACCGACTGAATCGCCGATAACTCTGATCGGAATTCCAATAGTAACAGGTTTATCTGTAGCAACTTCTATAAAATCGACATGAATAATCTTGTCACTGACCGGGTGAAATTGAATCTCTTTTAAAACCGCATTACATTCTTTTCCTTCAATTTTCAGATTAACAAGGTGAGCATCAGCAGTATAAACGAGATTTTTGAAATTATTCTCATGTGTATAAAAATGTAAGATTTCTTTTCCACCGTAGATCACACATGGAACATTATTTGCCTTACGCAACTCTTTTGAACTTTTTTTCCCCAGCACTTTCCTGAAGGAACCATTAATCTCAATAGTTTTCATTTGTCTTTAAATTGTTGTGCTACTCAAAGTTATCTCCCTGATAACCTCCCATCACACGTTTGACATTTAGTTTAAAAATTTGGCTGGCGAATATAGTACAAAAGATTCAGAATACAAAATTTGTACTTATAGACTGGTTTGTATTGACCGCCTGGATTGTAATTGCAAATATTTCAGCGATAGAGAGTACTTTGATTTTAGGTGAATGATTTATGAAAGGCATTGAATCGGTAACTACAAGTTCTTCAAGAGGAGAGTCGTTTATTCTATCCACTGCATTGCCCGATAGCACAGGATGCGTAGCAAAAGCCCTGACGCTCGTGGCGCCCCTATCCTTCATCATCTGGGCTGCCAGCACCAGGGTACCTGCTGTATCAACCATATCGTCAATAATCAGAACATTCCTGCCTTCAACTTCACCAATAATTGACATTTCTTCTACAATATTGGGTTTTTTCCGCAACTTATAGCAAAGCACCATTTCAGATTGAAGATGTCTGGCATAGGCATTGGCTCTTTTTGAACCGCCCATATCGGGAGCTGAAATTGTGAGATTATCAAGTTTAAGTTTCTCAATATAAGGTGCAAAAATAGCAGAACCAAAAAGATGATCAACAGGAACATTGAAAAAGCCCTGGATCTGATCGGCATGGAGATCCATAGTTATTATCCTGTCTACACCGGCAGCGCTCAGAAGGTCTGCTGAAAGTTTTGACCCAATTGACACTCTGGGACGGTCTTTGCGGTCCTGGCGTGCGAAGCCATAATATGGAATTACTGCAATTACTTTATAGGCAGAGGCTCTTTTGGCTGCATCGATCATCAGGAGAAGTTCAAACAAATTATCGGCCGGTGGATTGGTAGATTGAACTATGAAAACCATGCAGCCTCTTACAGACTCGTCATAACATGGCTGAAATTCTCCGTCACTGAATTCAGTAACCGAACTCTTTCCCAGCTCAACTTTAAGTTCGTCTGCAATTTTTTGAGCCAGATGATTTGAGGCCCTGCAGGAAAAAAGTTTCATAGGTGCTCTTCCAAACATTTTCAGATGATTTTGCTTTTAAAACTTTAGAATAAATATGAATACAAAAATAGAAAATCCAGCCGATCTTAAATGCCGTTTTTGTAATTGTTAATAGATTGTTCAATAAAGTTCAGAATTTCTTCCCTTCCGGTTCTGTTTACCATAGATGAAAAAAACGTGACAGGCAATTCTTCCCATCTTTTGAGCATAACTTTATCATATATTTTTAAAGAGTTTTCAAGATCAGATTTTTTAAGTTTATCTGTTTTGGTAAAAACCCGGGCGAAAGGTATCTGGCTTAATCCAACTTTTTCCATAAACAGGAGATCAGAATCCTGGGGCGCAAGCCTGCAATCGAGAAGAACAAAGAGACAAACAAGGTTTTCTCTATTAACTATGTAGTTTTCAACTTCTTTGACCCAGTTTTCCCTCAACTTTACCGGTACTTTAGCGTAACCGTATCCGGGCAGGTCGGCAAGATACCATTCATCATTAATAATGAAATGGTTGATAGTGCGTGTTTTGCCCGGTTGCCCTGACGTTTTTGCCAGTTTAGACCAACCGGTGACCATATTAATAAGAGATGATTTACCCACGTTTGATCTTCCAATAAATGCAAATTCAGGCTTCGAGGGTTCTGGGCATTGGGCTAACGTTGCACTGCTCTTGATAAATATTGCTGAGTGAATGATCATTGTGAGATAGCAATAAATTTTAATAAAGACCTATTTTAAATCGTTATACGGAAGATCTATTTTTTTATAAACCAGGTATTTATTACCAAGCGGGGTCGATATTTCGGCAATTACGCCGATATAATTATCCTTAGGGTTCCCGGATTTTTTAAGCTCAAGATATCCCGTTGTTTCCGATGAATTTAGTTTTGAATATTTTTTCGGGAAGAAAAGTCCATCAATATATTCACCTCTGTAGTACGTTGCCTTGACTGTTTTGTCTGTAAGATCAAGCCAGATTTTAAAAATGCCATTTTGTCTATATTCATCCCTGGTCTTAATGACCAGTTCAGGATAAATGGTAATTTTTCCACCATCAGAGAAAAACTCCTCGAGATAAGGAGTCCGTACTCCGTTTACAAAATTTAGTTTGGCTCTTACCTTACCATTCCTGTAATATTGTGTCTGGACGCCATTCATAGAATCATTTTTGAATGGCGTTGTGCGGAAGACTTTCCCGTCATCAAAATACCATTTTGCCGTATCTTCAAGATGCCCGTTCCTGTACCAGAATGTTTGATAAAGCTTTCCACTTGGCAGATAAGTTTTCATCAAACCCTGCTTCACTCCGTTTTTATAAGTAACCTCTCTGGCAAGAAGTTTATGAGAATAGAGTTGTTTTATTCCAGTGAAACCTGTATCAGCTACAGTTGAAGTATCGGGAAGGTTTTCATTTTTCGATGATGCATTTTTATTGCTTCTATTCTGACAACCTGAATATAAAATAAGTAGAATAATGAAAATATAGAAGAAAGTATTTGTTTTCATAGCATTGATATTCATGTTTTATAAATTAGGGGAATTAATAAAAACCTCAAGTATTTTAGCTTCGGGTCTTGGTTCGAGTACGACATCTTTTATAATTGCAGGCAACAGAACGGTTTCTCCCTTTTTCACAATTTCTGCTCCATTATCCCAGTGAATTATAAATTCTCCGGAAATACATATGTAAATTATAAAGGAATCAATAATATTAAAATCCTTTCTAATCAGACTGCCAAACTGTAATATATTGGTATAAAAATATGGGCAGTTTACGAGGTTTTCAGTCTTATCGGGAGTCAGTTCTTTTCTTATTTTGCATTTTCCAGCAGCGTCGTAATCAATCGCATCGAGTGCAAGATCGATATGAAGATCCCTGGATTTTCCTTTATTATCTTTCCGGTTCCAATCAAAAATTCTATAAGTAACGTCAGAAGTCTGCTGTATTTCGACAAGAACAGTTCCAGCGCCTATAGCATGAATTCTTCCTGCTGGAGTGAAGAAAACATCTCCGTATTTCGCACTTTCAGCATTTAACAGTTCAATAATCTTCCCTTCAGATAATAAGTTATTAAAGATTTCTTTTGTGACAGGATGAGTAAACCCTGAGTAGATTTTTGCAGATGGTTCAGATTCAAGTATGTACCACATCTCTGTCTTCCCATATGCATTATGTCGCTCTCTGGCAATTTTATCATTCGGGTGAACCTGAACAGAAAGATCCTGTTTTGCCTCAATTAACTTAATAAGCAGCGGAAATTCATTTCCGTACTTTTCAAACACAGCATCTCCTGTGATATCTCCCATATATACTTCAATTATTTCTTCAATATTGTTACCTGCAAGAAATCCATTGCTAATGATCGAAAGATTTTCCTGGACAGCAGATAACTCCCAGCTCTCTCCAATTAATCTGGATAAATCTGCTTTTTTCCCCCAATTCTTTACCAGCGAATTGCCTCCCCATATCTTATCTTTCAGGAATGGCTCAAATTTAATTGGATATAACTCAGTCATCATATGGTTTTAAAAAGTGCCAGGAATGCCTTAAGTGCCTTGAGTACTTAGAGTTGGGAGCTGTTGTTTTTCTACTTTGTTTATTCTGGTTTCATTAGTGTTCAGAAAAAGTCAAATTAAATATTCAACTTTAATCACTCCGAACTTTAGATCACTTTAGGCACTCATTCATTACAAATTATTATTTTTGAAAGAGAATTAAGATTACAAAAATATAAAAATATGCTTATTGTAGGAATTGCAGGCGGTACAGGATCAGGAAAAACTACAGTTGTCAGGAAAATTATGGAAGTATTTCCGGCTAATGAGGTAATTCTATTGCCACAGGATGCATATTATAAGGATAACATTCAAATTACATTGGAGGAACGCCAGAAAATCAATTTTGATCATCCTGATTCTATTGAATTTCAATTACTTATTGACCAACTCAAGCTGTTAAAAGCAGGTCATGAGATTAACATGCCTATTTATTCATACCTGACCTGTCTGAGGTCGAAGGAGACCATTACAATTAAGCCTGCCCGTGTCGCTCTTGTAGAGGGTATCCTGATTTTGTCAGACAGTGGACTACGCGATATGCTTGATATTAAGGTGTTTGTCGATGCTGATGCTGACGACCGTCTTGGAAGGGTAATTACCCGCGACATAGTTGAAAGGGGAAGATCAGTCCTTAAGGTGCTTGAAAGATATCACGACACCGTGAAGCCTTCACACCTCCAGTTTATAGAACCATCGAAGCGATATGCAGATATAATTATCCCTGGAGGTGGAGAGAACCAGGTTGGAATAGAAGTCCTTATTTCGATAATCGAAAAACATCTTCTTAAAGAAAAATTATAGTACTATGCTTGAAAATATTAATCCAGGGGATATTATGTTCCTCGATATTGAGACTGTTCCGGTTTTGCAATCCTTTGGCAATCTAAATCCTCAATTGCAGGTTTTGTGGGATAAAAAATCTGCTAATTTCAGGAAAGAAGAACAGTCTGCAGCAGATGTTTACCAGAGAGCAGGAATCTATTCAGAATTCGGAAAGATAATCTGCATATCGGTAGGAGTATTGAAAGACAAGAATCCCTATGGATTCAGACTCAAATCATTTTTTGGTGATGATGAAAAGAGCATTCTCACTGAATTTTCTTCTATGATTTCAAAATTTTCCAGGAACAGGGAGGCTCTATTATGTGCGCATAACGGGAAAGAATTTGACTACCCTTATATAGCTCGCAGAATGATAATCAATGAATTATTGATTCCGGATATCCTTAATAATGCTGGCAAGAAACCATGGGAAGTTAAATTACTGGATACAATGGAATTGTGGAAGTTCGGAGATTACAAGAATTACACTTCGCTCGATCTCCTCTCGTCAGTCCTTGGTTTTCCGTCTCCGAAAGATGATATAGACGGAAGCATGGTTGCCGATGTATATTGGGTTGAGCACGATCTCAAACGAATTGTTACATATTGTGAAAAGGATGTACTTGCGGTTGCCAGAATATTACTCCGCTTTATGAACGAAGCAACAATAAATATGGAAGATATTGAATCGGTAACTCTCTTTTGATAATCATCCATTTAGCTGTTTTAATAAAATATCAATAATCGCATCAGGCCTTTCTGCATTCACCCAGTGTCCTGCGTTTTCTACAGTGATCATCTCGGCTACAGGGAATAATTTTTGAATTGCATTAATATCTCCGGTAGACAAATATTCTGAATTTTCACCTTTAATGAAAGTCACCGGAAAACCTGTGACAGTTTCACTATCTCCACCTGGGGGAGGCAATCCATCAACAATTTTTTCAAGATTATCATAGAGCGATTTTACATTCAACTTCCAGACAAATGTCTTCTCTCCGGTTCTTTTTAGATTTTTCAGAATAAAATCCCTTGTCTTTTCGGACACAATAGTTTTAGCTAAAAGAGCTTCTGCTTCTAACCTTGATCCTATTTTGGAGCTATCGGNNGGGTCTGAAGACCTGAATGGAGATATATCTATAATTATCAGAGAATTAATCTTTTCCGGCCATTTCATAGCAAAATTTACAGCAACTTTCCCTCCCATGCTATGACCAGCAAGGAAGATTTTTTGGATCTTTAGCTCCAGGATAAGTTCAAAAAGATCCTGACTCATGGAATCATAATCATGCTTTTCACTATGGGGCGACTGTCCATGATTTCGAAGATCCGGAAGAAAAACAGTAAAACTGGTCGCTAAATTTCTTGCTATTGTTACCCAGTTATCAGATGAACCGTACAGGCCATGTAAAATGAACAGAGGAGGCCCGATTCCGTATTTCCTGAAAAATAGTTTCATTATCAGAATTGATCTGCCAACTCTCTTTTGTACATCTGAATTGTATTTTCCAGACCAAAATAGAGCGCATCAGAAATAAGTGCATGGCCAATGGAAACCTCATTCAACCATGGNNTCAACTCTGTCTGTGGCTATGAGAGCGGCATTCTCTATATTGACCGGATTAGTATCAACAAAAATTGAAGTTCTGATGCCATTTTCTCTGAACCTTGCAACAATTTCTGTAAGAAATGATCTGTTTTTCAATGTATCCCAACCAGCATTTGAAGTAACAGCATCCGGAGGATCAGGTACAAGCGTAACCTGATGAGGTTTTACTGAGGTTACGAGCTTTATGAAGTCTTCCGATGGGTAACCTTCTATATTAAATTCAGTAGTGATGACAGGTCTTATATCAAAAAGATCTTTAAATCTGATGTGCCTTTCATCGGGCCGGGGATGAACAGTTATTCCGTCAGCACCAAAAAGCTGACAGTTTATGGCTGCCAGTTTAACATCAGGGATATTTCCACCCCTTGCATTTCTAATGGTTGCGATCTTGTTTATGTTAACACTGAGTTTAGTCATTTCTGAGAGTGTATTTATGTTTAAGATCTAATTTGTGAGGCAAAATTACAACAACTGCAGTTTTTTTTCTTATTTTAGTTGAAAATTATAAACCTTTTTATTGTCGCATGGTTGCAAAAGATCTGATATCGGAAATTATACCGTCTTTGAAAACTTCGGATACAGGGCAAACGGCCCTTAATTGGATGGAGATATTCAGAATTTCACATCTGCCAATAATTAATAATCAGGATTTTTTGGGACTAATTTCTGATGCAGATATTTATGATATGAATCAGCCTGAGGAACCTATTGGGAATCATACTCTTACACTTTTTAAGCCTTATGTTACTACAGATCAGCACCTTTTTGAGGTAATCGGGCTTGCATCAAAACTAAAGCTTACTGTAATTCCTGTTCTTGATGAACACAACCACTATAAGGGCTCAATAACAACAAATGATCTGATCCGGCATATAGCCGGAATTTCCTCGATGGACCAGCCAGGTGGAATAATTGTGCTGGAGCTTCTTGAAAGGGATTATTCATTGTCACAGATTGCTCAGATAATTGAGAGCAATAATATCAAGGTGTTAAGTATGTATATAACATCACCTCCTGACTCAACCAGGCTGGAAGTTACATTAAAGGTCAACTCCGGTGAGCTGACTTCAGTCATAAGGACCTTTGAAAGATTTAATTATGAGGTCAAGACCTGGGTCACAACTGATGATGCTATGGACCGATTTTATTCAGAAAGGTTTGATATGTTCATGAAATACCTAAATATCTGATCATTATATGCTTGAAAGAGTAGCTATCTACAACCAGGAGAATAGTCCCAGAACCAGGGGGATGATTCTCAGGCTTGTAAAGGAGTTCTGCAGTAAAGGGGTGAAAATTCAGCTCAATGAAATGTCGGATGAAACAAGTATTTGTCCGGGAGGATCACTTATAGAAAAATTTAACGATCTGAGTTCACTATCGGACATGCCTGACCTTGTCTTAAGCGTCGGTGGGGATGGGACCTTCCTTGAAACGGTGCTTAAGGTTAAAGATCTTGGAATTCCCGTCGCAGGTGTCAATACCGGACGACTGGGCTTTCTGGCAAATATATCCGAAGAGGATATCAATCATTCACTTAACCTATTGTTTAACGGTGATTATGAAATAATTGAAAGGTCTCTTCTTGAAATAACCGAACCCTCCAATCTCTTTAACGGTTCAGCTCCGGTGGCATTGAATGAAATAACAATTCAAAAGGCTGACCTGAGTATGATAACCATCAGTGTATTTGTAGATGACACTTATCTGAATACCTACTGGGCTGATGGGCTGATAGTCTCAACTGCAACCGGTTCCACCGCCTACAATCTGAGTGTTGGCGGACCAATCTTATCTCCGGAGGATGAAAGTATAATTATTTCACCAATTTCACCTCATAATCTGACCATCAGGCCTATTGTCTTGACCGGTAGCAGTAAACTCAGGATGGTAGTTGAAGGGCGCAGTGACGAATATCTTGCAACATGCGATTTCAGATCAAAAAGAGTTCCATTTGGCCAGGATATCCATATTGTTCAGGCACTTGATAAACTTAAGACTGTTATGCTTATTGGCAAGGACTTTTACAGTACACTCAGGAATAAGCTAATGTGGGGGGCAGATAAAAGAAATTAGGAATAGATTATTATATTTGTATCAGTAATTTAAACAATTATAATTATGAAACGCACCCTGGTCGTTATTATAATGTTTTGTATAATTGCACAGATAACTCTGAGTCAGGAACTCTGGCACAGACAACGTGTTGAGCTTCTCGCCGGTCTTGGGACTACACAGTTTTTCGGAGATATCGGAGGTTATTCCAAAAGTGAGAATATTCTTGGTTTTAAGGATTTCAGCTTTCAACAAACCCGGTTTAATTTTGAATTAGGTGTGAAATATAGAATTCTCAGAGACCTTAATGTCAGATTAAACCTGGCATCAGGAATGCTAAATGCAACAGATGCCAGGGGATCAAATGAGTTGAGGGGATTTGAAGCGAAGACCACAATTCTTGAACCCACTGTATTGGCTGAATATTATTTTATTAAAAGCAAACTTGGAGAAAGCTATTTGTTTAACGAAGGAAGAAGTAGCTCATCTGGCAGTATTTTATCATCCCTGGAATTTTATGCTTTTACAGGGGTAGGAGGCCTGCTATTCAATGTGAATCGTAACGAAAAACTTGCAGCAGTGGGGATGACAAACAGTGGCTTTACCGGAGTTATTCCTGTCGGGTTAGGTCTGAACATCCTCTTTAAACCAGAATATAATCTCGGATTAGAGATAGGTGGAAGATATTCATTTTCCGACTATCTTGATGCCTACACTTCACAACATTCCAGTTCAAATGACGTTTATTATTTTTTNNTTAGCCGGTCAGAGGAATGCTGATTATGGAGTATTTGCAGGCGTCTCGTCATATATAGGAGATCTTAATCCCAGCAGGCTCATGTATTCTCCACTTCCGGCCGGAGGTTTTTTTTACAGATATAATCTTAATCCCCGCCAGGCTATCAGAACAAGCTTTTTAGTGGGAGGATTGATGGCAAGCGGTTTCTCCTTTCAAAAATCGCAAACAGTATCTTTTTCCGGTACAGTGAGTGAATGGTCCACGCAATTTGAATTTAACTTCTTCCCCTATTCAACGCANNTTTCGTAAAACTTTTTATGATAACTTTGACGGCTTAAAAGATTTCATTGCGCCGTCAGATTATTCATGGTATCACAATAACGACTGGTATTCTTTTGCAGGGTTTTCATTTACCTGGAAAATCTATAACAGGCTGGCCGGATGCCCTGCTTTTAATGATGTTGATACCAGAAAAAAACATTG
This sequence comes from Bacteroidales bacterium, assembly GCA_003155705.1. Lineage (GTDB taxonomy): Bacteria > Bacteroidota > Bacteroidia > Bacteroidales > VadinHA17 > LD21. Next base: position 15,638 of record PMEC01000056.1, on the reverse strand, counting down.
AGCTATGACATTGAAAAACAAGATAGATACTCTCAGACTTCCAGTTCATATCGCAATAATAATGGATGGTAATGGACGATGGGCAAGACAGCGGGGCAAAGACAGAATTTTCGGACATCAACAGGGGGTGAAAACAGTACGTGAAGTTATTGAATGTGCAGCTGAACTGGGGCTTAAGTATCTTACCCTGTATGCTTTTTCAACCGAAAACTGGGGAAGACCAGATGATGAGATTTCAGCCCTGATGGGAATAATGGTACAATCTCTGAATAATGAAACGGATACACTTATCAGGAATAATATCAGACTGAAAGCCATTGGAGATGTTAACAGGCTTGCTGAAGATGTCAGGGAAAGATTATTCGAAACAATTGAACTGACTTCAAAAGCAGATGGACTTACACTTATTATAGCACTTAGCTATAGCTCGCGATGGGAAATACTGAATGCAGCCAGAAAACTGGCATCCGATGTAAAAAACGATCTTATTGAACCAGAGGCAATTATGGAAGATGATTTCGAGAAGTATCTAACTACTTTTGGTATCCCTGATCCTGAGCTTTTGATCAGAACAAGTGGCGAATTGAGGGTCAGTAATTTTCTTCTGTGGCAACTTGCCTACACAGAATTATATTTTACGGAGTTACTTTGGCCTGATTTTAGTAAGGACGAATTTTATAAGGCAATAATTGATTTTCAGAAAAGAGAGAGAAGATTTGGAAAAACTAGCGAACAGGTACGGGAAAAACAATAAAATAATGGTGATTAAAAGACTGAAAAATATTCTGACAGCTATATTGCTGGTATTGATGGGTTTGTCTGTTAGCGCACAGGAAAAGCGTGAGATTATTGATTACTCATTACCTTCGGATTATACCATTGACAGTATAACAATTTCGGGTATAAAGTTTCTCGATGTCAATGCTCTTATTGGAATTTCCGGATTGAGAACAGGGAAAGAGATATCCGTTCCCGGTGAAGCTATTACACAGGCCACACAAAAGCTTTGGGAGCAGGGGTTGTTTTCAGACATAAGGATAACGATTACTAAAATTCAGGGAGATAAAATCTCACTTGATATCTACCTTCAGGAACGGCCACGTCTTTCCTCACTTAAATTTGTCGGGATAAGATCATCTGAAGCAACCGATCTGCTTGAAAAAATAAGCCTTCCTAATGGATCTCAGGTAACAGCATATGTCCTGAACAAAGCTGAAAAAATCATTAAAGACCATTATACTGCAAAGGGATTCATGAATACTAAAGTGACATTTATTCAAAAAGATGATCCAGACCAGCCCAATAACGTTATTCTTACAATAAATGTTGACAAAAGACAAAAAGTAAAAATTGCTGATATAAAGTTTATCGGAAATGAAAGCTTTGATACTCAACGCCTCCGCAGGCAGTTGAAGAGCACCAAGGTTAAAAACTGGAATTTTTTCAGATCGTCAAAATTTGTCGCTGATAAATTTGCTGAGGACAAAGAAAAACTGATCACTTTTTATAATGATAACGGATTTAAAGATTTTACTATTCTCTCCGATTCAGTTTACCCGGTTTCTGAAGATAGGGTCGATGTATCAATTAGGATTTATGAAGGGAATCAGTATTTTCTGCGAAACGTTAAATGGGTCGGGAACAGCATTTATCCCACGCAGTTGCTTGATAGATCTTTAAACATCAAGAAGGGATCAGTCTACAATCAGACTCTTTTAAACAAAAGATTAAGGGATGATGAGGATGCTGTAAATTCTCTTTATCTTAATAACGGATACCTGTTTTCAAGATTAACGCCTGTGGAATCAAAAATAGAAGGAGATTCAGTTGATCTTGAGGTAAGAATTTTTGAAGGTGATCAGGCTTATCTGAATAATATTATAATATCCGGAAATACGAGGACAAACGAGCATATTGCACGGCGTGAGCTATTTACCTTACCCGGTGATTTATTTAATAAAGAGAAAATAATTCGATCAGTAAGGCAGCTTGGTGTCCTTGGCCATTTCGACCCTGAGAAAATCAACCCGCAACCTATTCCTGATCAGATAAATGGTACTGTTGACCTTCTTTACAAACTTGAAGAAAGAGCTAATGACCAGTTTGAGATCTCGGGTGGCTGGGGTGCCGGAATGCTTGTGGGAACAGTGGGGGTGAGGTTCAATAACTTTTCTATGCGTAACTTTTTTAAACCCTCAGAATGGCGTCCATATCCATCTGGTGATGGCCAATCGCTGAATTTCAGAGTGCAATCGAACGGACGTGTTTATCAGTCATACAATATATCGTTCGTTGAACCGTGGCTTGGAGGCAAAAATAATAATACTTTCACTGTATCGCTCACCAGGGCTCTTATGACTAACGGTATAAAGGTGGGACAGGATGGTCGCCAATCCATGATAATTGACGGAGCCTCAGTTGGTTTGGGAAAGCGGCTCGAATGGCCTGATGACTTTTTTTCACTATACGGAGAACTTGGGTATGAGAGGTATGCCCTGAATAATTATACTGTATATCAATTCCTTTTTGATAATGGCACTTCCAACCTGCTTAGTCTTACTGCCAGATTAACCAGGTTTTCAACCAGTCCAAACCTTATATATCCCAGGAGCGGCTCCAGTTTTACATTTTCAGTGCAGGCAACTCCGCCATATTCACTTATCAGTGGTAAGGACATGTCCGATGTGACCGATCAGGTAAAATATAACTGGATAGAATTCCATAAATGGACATTTAAAGCAGACTACTATTTCCCACTTACGCCAAACGACAAAATGGTGCTAAATGCCAAGTTTTCTTTTGGTTACCTTGGTTACTATAACAAAAACATTGGGCCATCACCGTTTGAGAACTTTTATGTTGGTGGAGATGGTATGTCAGGTTACAGCTTTTATGGCCGGGAAGTTATTGGTTTAAGAGGATATACAAATGGTTCCGTAACTCCAAACGATCCGAAAAAAGGTGTGCCTTCAGGCAATGTGTATTCAAAAATAACTTTCGAACTCAGGTACCCGATTTCCTTAAATCAACAGGCCACAATTTATGCTCTTACTTTTCTCGAATCTGGAAAAGCATGGTATGAACTAAAGGAATATAATCCATTTGAAATGTTCCGTTCTGCCGGTGTTGGTGTACGGGCCAATCTGCCAATGTTCGGCCTGCTTGGAATCGACTGGGGCTACGGTTTTGATCCAGTTCCTGGTAATCCTTCTGCCAATAAATCCCAATTCCAATTCGTGATTGGCCAGCAATTTTAATTAATATGAACATAAATTTTAAAATGATGAAAAAGACAGGTATACTAATAGTTGTGATGTTTCTGATGTCTGCAGCCGCATTCGCACAGAAATATGCATTTGTCGATACAGAGTACATCCGGAAGAATATCCCTGCATTCAACACTGCACAGGATCAGCTTGATAAACTTTCAAAACAATGGGAAAAAGAGGTTGCTGACGGCTATGCTGTTGTTGAACAGATGTACAAATCTTATCAGAACGAATCTGTTCTGCTTACACAGGATTTGAAAACCAAAAGAGAAGAGGCTATTGTAGCCAAAGAAAAAGAGATGAAAGACCTGCAGAATAAATACTTTGGAGTGCAGGGTGAACTATTTAAAAAACGTGAAGAACTTGTGAAACCAATACAGGATGAAATATTAAAAGCTATTAAAGAAATTGCAGTTGAAGGAAGCTATGCAGTCATTTTTGACTCCGCTGCCGGAGGAAATATCCTCTTTGCAAATCCAAAATACGACATCAGTGATCAGGTTTTGCAAAAATTAGGTTATAAAAATTAATTAATTACTTTTGTATCAATTGTAAAACAAAATTTACTTTAAGATGAAAAGATTTTTAGGAATTGCGGCTATTGCTTTAATGGCTGTTTTCGCCGGACCGAATGTCATGGCACAGAGTTTTAAATTTGGGCATATAAACAGCGATGATCTGATCAAGGCAATGCCGGAATATGACTCAGCAACAGTTAAGCTTGAAAAAACCCGGAAAGAGCTTGTCAACGCTCTTGATATAATGCAGGTTGAACTTAAAAACAAAGCTGACGCTTATAATAAGGAAGCCAAGAACCTCACTGATCTTGTAAAACAGACAAAAGAACAGGAGTTACAGGATATGCAGACCAGAATCCAGGAATTCCAGACCAATGCACAGACACAGCTCCAGGATCAGCAGGTATCTGTCTTTCAGCCAATTTATAATAAAGCTGATAAAGCGATCAAAGATGTTGGTAAGGAAGGCGGATTCACCTATATTTTCGATGTATCAAAGGGTCAGGTGCTTTATTTTGATGAAACCAAGAGTACAAATATTATTGCTCTTGTCAAAACAAAACTTGGACTTAAATAATTTATTTAATTGTATCTTTGAGGGTGTCTCAAAAGCCCTCTTTTTTTGTTTTTACCCCTAAATCCCCCAAGGGGGACTTTTTGATTTACAGATAGTTATTATTCCCCCCTTGGGGGGCTAGGGGGTAGATCAATATTTTTGAGACACCCGCTTTTTTTATAATTCTGAAGTGAAAGGACAACCAATCGGAATATTTGACTCAGGTGTCGGCGGATTAACTGTTGCACATGCAATTAAACAAATTTTGCCGGCAGAGAGCCTTATTTACTTCGGAGATACAGCTCATCTTCCATATGGTGATAAATCAGAAGAATCAATCAGGTTTTATTCCGGTAAAATAACTGAATTCCTTCTCGGACATAATGCAAAAGTAGTACTTATTGCATGCAATTCAGCCTCTGCTTCAGCATTCGAATTTCTGAAAAAAGAATTCGGCGATAAGACCATATTGCTGGACGTTATTGATCCGGTAGTTGATTATATCGGTACAAGACATTTTAGCAAGATAGGAGTAATTGGCACCAAGAGAACCATAAGTTCAGGTACTTACGAACTGAAAGTTAATGCTATATCCCCAGGCACATCGATAGTTTCACTTCCAACTCCATTGTTTGTTCCGATGATTGAGGAGGGATTCATCTTCGATGACATCAGCAATGCGATTATCAGGACGTACCTTTCAAATGATTCGCTTGCCGGCATACAGGCTCTTATTCTCGGTTGCACACATTATCCTATAATCAGGAACCAGATTAGTAAATTCTTTAACTTCAATATTGAGGTGGTCGACTCTGGCAGAATTGTCTCAGTCATACTTCGCGATATACTTGAAAAGAACGACCTCCTGAATGATTCTGGAATTGTAAAAGATCAGTTCTTTGTGTCTGATTATACGTACTATTTTGAAAAAATTGCACGTACGTTTTTTGAGGGTGAAATAAACCTCAGTAAAGCCGATATCTGGAATTAAATATCGTCATCTGATTTGAACCATCCGGCATACATCAGATAGTTATCCGCGATCTTTTTTATCATCTCTTTTGTCTGATCAGGCTCGATATTCTTTATGAATTTTGCCGGAATGCCACCCCATATACTTCCCGACTCAACAATAGTGCCTGCAAGAACAATAGCTCCGGCAGCAATTATTGAGTTTTCACCGATAACCGCATTGTCGAGAACAATTGCACCCATTCCAATAAGTACATTATTGCAGATCTTTGCCCCATGAATTATCACATTATGTCCTATTGAGACATTATCGCCTATTGTTATTACCGATTTTTCATAGAGACAATGTAATACGGCTCCATCCTGTATATTAACTTTATTGCCTATTCTTATGGAGTTAACATCGCCTCTGATAACAGTATTAAACCAGATACTGCAATTATCGCCGATAATGGTATCACCTATAATTGTTGCATTATCTGCCAGAAAACAACCCTTACCGATCCGGGGTTCAAAACCTCTTACTTTTTTTATTAATGGCATTGATATTTTCCCTGGCTTATTCAGCAAATATATATCAAATATCAGCTGTTAGTCTCCTGCAAAGTGAAACATGATCAATATCATATTGAAAATGCTTATATTATTTGAATTTTAATCCTTTAATAGTTTAATTTTGTGCGACAGAAACAGTTAACAGGTTTTTTTAACTGCAAGAATTAGAAATGAGTAAGTAACTCACCCGATGCATATGAAGATAAGTATGTTTTCGTATGCATTTGTTTTTGATTTTCGTATTTTTTTAGTCAGACTATAAATAACTAACGGAGTTATGAGCAAAAAAACAAAGCCAATCGAAAAAGACGAAGTTGTTATTCGGTTTTCCGGTGACTCGGGTGACGGTATGCAGCTTACGGGAACGCTGTTTTCCGATACTGCTGCATTATACGGCAACGACTTATCGACTTTCCCTGACTACCCGGCTGAGATCAGGGCACCTCAGGGATCAGTTGGAGGTGTCTCCGGATTCACAGTTCATATGGGTCATTCTGAGATTAATACACCTGGCGACTATGCAGATGTGCTTATCGCAATGAATCCTGCCGCCATTAAAGCTAACGTAAGGTGGATCAAACCGGGAAGCACAATAATTTATGACATAAACAATTTTACTGAAAAGAATATTGAAAAGGCCGGATATAAAGCAGATCCGATCAAAGAGGAAAAACTTGAAGATTATAATAATATTGCAGCTCCTATTTCTAATATGGTTAAAGAGGCACTTAAAGATTTAGGCCTTGATCCAAAAACTATTCTCAGAACAAAAAACATGTTTGCCCTGGGGATGGTCTATTGGCTTTTCGACAGGAAGCTGAGTTACACCGAAGATTATTGCGACAAAAAATTCAAAAATAAACCGGAAGTAGCAAAAGCCAATAAAATAGCATTAAGAGCTGGTTATTATTATGCTGAGACTATTGAAGCCTTATCTCCCGTGAGAATTAATCCTGCACCGATTGCCAAAGGTAAATACAGAAATATCAATGGAAACATGGCCACTGCCTGGGGATTTCTTGCAGCAGCAGAAAAAGCAGGGCTGAAACTCTTTATTGGATCATATCCTATAACCCCGGCGACAGGGATTCTGGAAGAATTGGCGGCCAGGAAAGATCTTGGGGTAAAGAGTTTTCAGGCAGAAGATGAAATAGCCGGTATCTGTACTGCAATCGGGGCAAGTTTTGCTGGGTACCTTGCTGTCACATCAACTTCCGGACCCGGTCTGGCTCTTAAATCTGAAGCGATTGGTCTTGCAGTGATGACTGAACTGCCTCTGGTCATTGTTAATGTTCAAAGAGGAGGACCTTCAACAGGCCTGCCGACAAAAACAGAACAGGCCGATCTTATGCAGGTACTTTTTGGACGCAACGGAGAAAGTCCTGTTGTCGTGATTGCTGCAAGTACTCCTTCCGATTGTTTTCACTTTGCATTTGAGGCTGCAAGAATTGCACTGGAACATATGACACCCGTATTACTTCTTACAGATGGTTTTATCGCAAATGGGTCCGAACCATGGAAAATACCTGATTTGTACGATCTTCCGAATATTTATCCGCCTTTTGCTGAGAAAGAAGATGGACCATTTTTACCTTTTAAACGGGATGCAAAAAGGCTGGCCAGATCATGGGCAATTCCGGGTACTCCGGGCCTTGAACACAGGATCGGCGGGCTGGAGAAAACGATTAAGGGCACTGTTTCATACATTCCTGAAAACCACGAAGATATGGTGAACATAAGGGCTGAAAAGGTAGAAAGAGTCGTAGAAAAGATACCTGACATGAAGGTTTATGGAGAAGAATCGGGTGATCTTCTGGTTGTTGGTTGGGGAGGTTCATATGGACACCTGATTACATCTGTCAGAGAGCTTCAGACTGAAGGACATAAAGTTAGTCTGGCAAATTTCAACTATATTAAACCTTTTCCGAAAAATGTCAGAGATGTTTTTCAGAAATTCAGTAAAATATTAGTCTGTGAACTTAATCTGGGCCAGTTTGCTGACTATCTCAGAATGAATTACCAGGAATTTACCTATGAACAGCTTAACAAAGTCCAGGGAGTTCCTTTTACCGTGACAGAGATTAAAGAAAAGTGTATTAAATTACTGGAGGGAATGTAAAATGGCTGAAACAACTGTAACACAATATACCTCGAAGGATTTTAAAAGTGATCAGGAAGTAAGATGGTGCCCGGGATGCGGGGACCATGCTGTTCTTAGTTCGGTACAAAAAGCATTGACAGAACTCGGAATTCCCAAAGAGAAGTTTGCATTCATTTCAGGGATAGGATGCTCTTCTCGTTTCCCATATTATATGAATACTTATGGTTTCCATGGTATTCACGGACGGGCTTCAGCGATTGCCTCCGGAGTTAAGATAGCAAACCCGGAGCTTTCTGTATGGCAGATAACCGGAGATGGAGATGCGCTTGCTATCGGCGGAAATCATTTTATTCATGTCGTCCGTCGCAATATCGATATTAATATCATATTGTTTAATAATGAAATATACGGATTGACGAAAGGACAATATTCACCCACTTCCTCAAAAGGCCTTGTAACCAAAACTTCACCCTTTGGTACAATTGAGGAGCCCTTTTCAGTCGGAGAGCTGGTTATTGGTGCAAAGGGTAAATTCTTTGCAAGAACAATAGATGCAAACATTTCTCTTTCAACACAGATTTATATCGAAGCAGCAAAACATAAGGGTACATCCGTTATTGAAGTACTTCAGAACTGCGTAATTTTTAATGATGGTATTCATGACGTTGTTGCTGATAAAGAAGTCAGGGAGGAAAGGACAATTGTTCTGAAACATGGTGAACCTATGATATTTGGTAAAGGGAATGACAAGGGTCTTATTCTTGATGGATTAAAACTAAAGGTTGTCAGACTTGGTGAGAATGGAATTACTGAAAATAGTCTTCTTGTTCATGATGCAACCGAGCCAAACCCTGGAATTCAGTATATGCTTGCAAATATGAGATATCCTGAATATCCTGTGGCTCTAGGTGTTATACGTGCTATGACAGGTCCTACCTATGAAACCGCTGTTGAAGACCAGATTAAAGAAGTTCAAAAAACAGCCCGTATTAAATCTATGGAAGATCTTATGAATTCCGGCTCTGTCTGGGAAGTTGAATAATATTTTAATCACAATAATGGAAGGGGCTGTCCCAAAAGGCGAAAACAGCCTCTTTTTTATGCCTCCTAAATCCCCCTAAAGGGGGACTTTTATCATTACTATATAATTGAATGATAACATCTTACACCTCCACTTTAGGGGAGGCTGGGAGGGGCAAACAAAAGGGATGAAGAGATTAAAAATGCCCTTTTGAGATAGCCCCTTTAATTAGAACCCTTGGATTAAGCCGGAAGAGAAAGGATTAAACTATTTTTAGTAATTTTAAATCCTGATCTATTGACATATCCCGGGAATGGATAAATTTAATATAAATGACCCTGAATATAAGCGACTCCTCCATGAACAGCAGGAGAGATTGAAAGAGCTTGCCTGTATTAACCGGACAACCTCTGTCCTTAAAGAAGGGAAACCAATTGATGAAGCTCTTCAGCAGATAGTTCTGCTATTGCCTGCTGCCTGGCAGTACCCTGAATATACAGTTGCCAGAATCAAATTCATGAATAAAGTGTTTGAAACATCAAATTTCTATGAAACAGGATGGAGAATGTATCAGGAATTTGTTGCTATCGATGGTGAAAAGGGATCAATTGAAGTCTATTATACCAGGGAATTCAGGGGTGAGGATGAGGGTCCGTTTCTGAAAGAGGAACGCGACCTCATACAAAACATAAGTAGTCTTATTACGGGTTATGTCAACAGTTATAAAGCCAGAGATCTTTTCAGACTTTCACAGTCCCAGGATCAGGAAGAGGAGGATCTGAAGGATATTTCAAGCAGGAAACTGTTGCAGAAATTTCTTGATCGCCATAATGCGGAACGCGATGTCTTTCACGACCTTCAGCCATTTAAGGTAAAGGAAATTCTGTTGGTAGCAAATCTGTATGATGCATATTCAATTGAAGGCGAGGGACGGTTCTCAGATCACATACTAGGGGAATACTATCAGCTGAGTCTAACCTCAATTCCAAGGGTAACAGGTGTTTCAGGTGAAGAGGAAGCCTTCAGCAGACTGAAATCAAGACATTATGATATGATAATCATAATGATTGGCATTGATAAGACCAGCCCGATGAAGTTGTGTAAAAAGATCAAGGATAAATATCCGTATATACCTACATTTCTTTTACTTAATAGTCCTGGTGACGTCGAATTTGTAAAGAAACAGAAAGCCATTGGTATCCCTTTCGATAATTATTTTGTCTGGACCGGTGAATCAAAAGTCTTCTTTGCAATGGTGAAATTACTTGAAGATAAGGTAAATGTTGATAATGATACCAAAAAAGGACTTACCAGAGTGATCCTTATTGTCGAAGATTCTGCGGAGTATTATTCAAGCTACCTTCCAATTCTTTATACCCTGGTTCTGGAGCAGACAAAGAATCTTATTGAGGATGTTTCAACTGATGAGCTTTACAAAGTGTTAAAGCTTAGGGCCCGTCCTAAAATACTTCTTGCATCCACATATGAGGAGGCCATTATAATCTATAATGAATACAAAGAGAGCCTGTTATGTGTAATATCTGACATGAGATTTCCTAAGGGTAATCTACTTTCAGATACAGCAGGATTTGATCTTATCAGGCATGTTAAAAATGAGCTACCGAATCTGCCGACCGTTCTTCAGTCTTCAGATTCTTCAAATGCCCAGTATGCTTATACTCTGAAGTCAAGTTTCATAAATAAAAATTCCGATAGCCTTCTTCAGGACCTTAAGTCATTTATTAATTATTATCTGGGCTTCGGCAACTTTGTCTATAGAGACAATAAAGGTCGGCAAATTGCTGTTGCAAAGTCAATTAAGGAGTTTGAATCGTACCTGGAAACTGTACCGGAGGACTCTTTGGTTTACCATGCAATGAAGAACCATTTTTCCCTGTGGCTGATGGCCAGGGGTGAGATTAAGATAGCTAAAATGATAAATCCGATGAAAGTATCGGATTTTCAGAGCCTTAAGGAGTTAAGGAAGTTCCTGATAGATGTCATCAGGAAACGTCGTAAGGAGATGAATAAGGGGAAGGTTGTCAACTTTGATGAGTCAGCCGTTATTGATGAAACCAATGTTGTCAGTCTTGCCGGAGGATCACTTGGGGGAAAAGGCAGAGGTCTGGCTTTTGTAAATACCCTGATTTACAGTTTTGAGCTTGGGAGACTTCTTCCTGGAATTAACATAAAAACTCCTGTAACAGCTATTATTGGAACAGATGAATTCGATATGTTCATGGAACGTAATCATCTGTGGGACAAAGTAAAGGAAGAGAGAGATTTTCAGACTCTCCAGAAGTTATTTGTGGAAGGAAGCCTTAGTTACAGTCTTGAAAAAGAGCTAAGGGTCTTTATTAAATTAATTGAAAAACCTCTGGCAGTACGTTCATCGAGCCTTTTTGAGGACTCGATGAGTCAGCCATTCTCAGGAATCTTTGGGACATATCTATTGCCAAATAACCATCCGGATTTTGAAACGAGACTGATTCAACTTGAAGAAGCGATTAAGCTCGTTTTTTCATCAATCTATTCAAAAAATGCCCGGACATATTTTGAAGCAATTAATTACAAAGTTGAGCAGGAGAAAATGGCAATAGTGATTCAGGAGGTTGTCGGTAACCGTTACGAAGATACCTTCTATCCGCATATCAGCGGAACAGCCCAATCTTTCAATTTCTATCCTGTTGCCCATATGACACCCAAAGATGGATTTGCAGTTATTGCCGTGGGACTGGGCCAGTACGTTGTTGAGGGTGACAGGGCATTCAGGTTTTCTCCGGCTTATCCCTCGCTGGATATTGTCACACAGCACGACCTTTGTAAAGACTCTCAGGTAACTTTTTATGCTGTCGATATGGCGAAGAAAAACATCAACCTGCTGGAGGGTGAGAATGCCGGACTTATTACACTCGATATAAGCCATTCTGAAAGACATGGAACACTAAAACATTCTGCATCTGTATATAATGCTGACAATGATTCAATTATTTCTGGACTGGATGCACCAGGGCCCAGAGTGATAAACTTTGCAAATATTCTGAAATATGATTATATACCCCTGGCAAATACACTTAAAATTATTCTTGATGTTGTAAAAGAGGCCTTTGGGACCCCTGTGGAAATAGAATTTGCTGTGGATCTGAATAAGGACAAAGCGGGAAACGCCTCTTTCTATCTGCTTCAGATTAAACCTCTTGCAGGAAGTGGAGCAGGATATAATATTGATCCTGAGAGCATTGTTATGAATGATGTGATCCTGGTAACAAAAAAGAGCATGGGAAACGGAGTAATTGATGATATAACTGATGTGATTTTTGTCGAACCCTCTAAGTTCGATAATATGCAGACTGAAAAAATGGCGAGAGAAATTGAGAGCTTAAATGACCAGATGTTAAAAGAAGGTAAACGGTATGTACTGATTGGACCCGGTAGGTGGGGAACCCGCGACAGGTTTATAGGAATTCCCGTTGTATGGCCACAAATATCAAATGCTAAAGTAATTGTTGAGGTCAGCCTGCCTGATTTTCACCTTGATGCATCTCTCGGATCACACTTTTTTCATAATGTCACCTCAATGAATGTCGGCTACTTTTCCATAAATCAGGGATCTATGGATGGGTCTATATTCTGGGAAAAATTACAAAAACAAAAAATTATTACCAGGGGTGAATTCTTCAATCATATCAGATTTCAAAAACCATTATTGATAAGAATGGATGGAAAGAAAAGGATGGCTGTGGTTTCCATAACTCCCTAAAAACTGATTTTATGGCTATCATTGAAGGAATAATGGATCTTCAGAAGTACGATTTCACCGATACTTCATTTGATCTTCTTATGCAGAAGAGAATTCATCGTGTACTGGTAATCTGCAGTAATTATGATAATTACATGCTTGAAGAAGATGGCAGGATAGATGAACAGATATTCAATGAATATGTCTCACTCAATCTTCATAATCCACCAACCTTTGTACAGACTGATAATGCTGAAGATGCATTCAGGCTTCTTGAGGAAAATAAGATAGATCTGGTTATATCGATGCTAAGTCTGAAAGGAATCGATGTTTTTGGTCTGGCAAAAAAAATAAAAAGCAAATATGAAAAGATTCCAATTGTTGTACTTACATATTTCTCCAGGGAGGTTTCTTTAAGGCTCGAACATGAAGATCTGAGTGCGATAGATTGGGTATTCTGTTGGCTGGGGGATGCATCTCTTATCCTTGCTATCATAAAGCTTATTGAGGATAAGATGAATGCGGATTATGATATTGACCATATTGGAGTTCAGGCAATTATTCTTGTCGAGAATTCAATCAGGTATATTTCATCATATCTTCCAAACCTTTACAGAATTGTTCTCTTACAGTCCCTCGATTTTCAGAAGGAAGCACTTAATGAACATCAGCGGATGCTTAAGATGAGAGGTCGTCCTAAAATTTTGCTGGCCACCAATTTTGAAGATGCCGTGGCATTATATCAGAAGTACAAGTACAATGTTCTGGGAGTAATTTCCGATATAAGCTATAAGCGAAATGGGCTGATCGATGAGAATGCGGGTATAGAACTTTGTAAAATTGTTATGGATGATGATGATAAAGTCCCTTTTCTCCTCCAGTCATCGAGTTCAGAATTTATTAAAGTCGCCGAAAAACTTGGAGCTAACTTTATTTATAAGTATTCAAAGTCTCTCTCTATTGAATTGAGAAATTACATAATTCAGAACCTGGCATTCGGTCCTTTCGTTTTCAGGAACCCTGATACCATGGAGCCTATTGCTACAGCCAATGATCTCCAGAGTCTCCAGCAGTTAATACTTACCATTCCAGATAAGACTCTGGAATTTCATGCTAATAAAAACCATTTTTCAAAATGGCTCAATGCCCGTGCACTCTTCCCTGTTGCACAGATGTTTAAATACATCAGGAAAGAAGATTTTGCCACGATGGACGAGATGAGGAAGTTCCTATATGTAGCAATCTCAAGTTTCAGACTTGGCAGGGGTAGAGGAATAATTGCAAAGTTCGATAAATCAAGTTATAACGAATATCAGACATTTTCAAGGATAGGTGAAGGTTCAATAGGCGGTAAAGCACGTGGATTGGCATTTATTAATAGTATCATCAAAGAAAATAAGCTTTTCAACAAATTTCCTGATGTACTGATTACTATACCAAGGACCGTAGTTATCAGCACCGACGCATTCGACGAGTTCATGGAGCATAATAATCTTTATTCGGTCGCTCTTTCAGATATGAATGATGAGGCGATTCTGGAGAGATTCATTAATGCTGAACTGCCTGGTTGGGTATACCAGGATTTCTACGCATTCCTTGATGTCTCGAGATCTTATCCGATTGCTGTTCGTTCATCCAGCAAACTTGAAGATTCACATTATCAGCCTTTTGCAGGAATATATTCAACATGTATGATCCCAAGGGTACCTGATAACATACAGATGGTTAAGATGTTGTCTGACGCAATAAAGGAAGTTTATGCCTCTGTTTATTACAAAGTGAGCAAAGCCTATATGACAGCAACCTCCAATGTCATTGATGAGGAAAAAATGGGAATCGTCCTTCAGGAAGTATGTGGGAACAGGCATGGAAATATATTCTATCCGACCTTATCGGGTGTAGCAAGGTCTATTAATTACTATCCTATCGGTTCCGAAAAAGCTGAAGATGGAATTGTAAATGTGGCATTTGGGCTCGGGAAACTTATTGTGGATGGGGGATTATCGTTAAGATTTTCACCTAAGCATCCAAAAAAAATTCTTCAGCTTACTTCTCCTGATGCTGCAATAAAAGAGACACAGAAAGAGTTTTATGCTCTCGACCTGAATACAAATAGTTTTGTGCCCTCTACTGATGATGGTATTAACCTGTTAAAACTTAATATTAGAGATATTAAAAATGACGGTGCGATGAAATTTGTAGCTTCCACATATGATCTGAATAATAATGTGTTATACGATGGAATCAATCGTCCCGGGAAAAAGATCATAACATTTTCGAACATTCTTCAGCACAAACTGTTTCCGCTTGCAGATATACTTAATACTCTTCTTGAAATCGGACAACAGGAGATGAACAACCCTATTGAAATAGAATTTGCAGCTAATCTTGAAACGCCACCAGGCACTCCAAAAATTTTTAACTTTCTCCAGATAAGGCCTATTGTTCAAAACGATCAGTCTTATAACTTTAATATAGACCGTGTCAGAATGAATGAGACTATAATTTTTTCAGATTCTGCTCTTGGAAATGGCCTTTTTAAAGGAATAAAAGATCTGGTTTATGTTAAACCCGATTCGTTCAATGCCGCACATAGCGAGAAAATTGCAGTCGATATTGAAAAGATCAACATCGGTTTTGTAAAATCCGGGACAAGTTATGTTCTTATCGGACCAGGCAGGTGGGGTTCTTCTGATCCAAGACTGGGAATACCTGTCAAATGGCCTCAGATTTCTGCAGCAAGACTTATTGTTGAGTCGGGGCTGAAAAATTATCGTATTGATCCGAGCCAGGGAACTCATTTTTTCCAGAATGTCACCTCTTTCAGAGTGGGATATTTCACAATAAATCCTTTTATTGGTGAGGGATATTATGATGTGGAATATCTCGACAGACTTGAGACAGTTT
>PMEC01000034.1 GCA_003155705.1 Bacteroidales bacterium | reverse complement strand
AAGTATGGCCAGATTTCTAAAGATATGCGGCCTTACAATCATTGGATTGGGTATAGTTTTGATTATAATTAATTTAATTGATCCTCAATTCATTGATAAAGGTTATGATTATTTTTTTTCTAATATTATTAATGTAAAATGCATTGATTATAAACAAGATATATTCAGTAAGAAGCTTAATAATAAAATTCCCGATTATATAGAAAGCTCAATGCTGGCCGGTATAAAAAAGTGCAAGGATAAAAAGGAAATACTTGAAAGAGTCGGACAGGGGAAACTGATTGAAATTAAGAATGGGAACGGATTCGTTATAGGAGAAATGTCACACAGTTACCCTTATCTGACAAATGATGGTCGTGATCTCCTGTTTGAAATTGGCAAAAGATTTCAGGATAAAATTTCCGACACAAGACTAAAAGGATCCAGGTTTAAAATTACATCAATGACCAGAACCATAGAAAAGCTGAAAAGCCTGAGAGCAATCAATTCAAATACTTCAGCTACGAGTCCTCATCTTTACGGGAACGCTTTTGATATAAGTTACATCAGATTTGCAACAAGGAAGCTCTTTTTAACATATTGCGATAAAAAATATTTGAAAGAGGCACTTGCTGAAGTAATCTGGCAACTCAGGGAAGAAAAAAAATGCTGGGCCACATATGAAATAAAGCAACATTGCTTTCATGTGGTCGGCAGATAGACTTTGATAAAGACAGATTTAGTTTATTTTTTGTGCGATTCATCACAATATGGTTTGTTCTGAGAACGGCCACATCTGCATAAATAGACCTCTTCAGGATTATCGGTTATATCTCTTTTTGAATCTCTGATTAAAATCCTGCCGGTTATTTTAATCGGCCCGTTATCAATTATTTCTATTGTCGCCTGCGATTTAAACTCTTTTTTATCTTCCATAGCCGGATCATTTATCATTAAATTCGACTTTCCTATGGGCTCCGTCACAGAAAGGCATATGATTGCTGGACCCGCACCGGCATAATGAAATTATACTATCGTTAACTTCTTTTTTATTACCGCTGTAATGCATTGTAAATGAACCGCTGATGACCAGAGGTCCATCTGGCATAACTTTTACTGTAGCCGGTTTTTCTTCAGGTGTATCATCTCCTGAACCCATCAATTCAGGTCTCCTGAAATTAATATGGTTAGTCTGGTCGGCATCTATCGTTTTATTCTTCTCTTCTTCATTCCATTTCCATGCCAGAGCTTCAGTAGGGCACATGTTTACAGTTTCGATTATCTGACCGGTAGAAGCTCCGTACATATCTACCCATGGTCGTCTGCCCGGATCAAAAACATCAATAAGCTCCCTGTAACAATGAGAAGCGTGAACGCATGCATCAGGTTTCCAGTAAACGGTAATCTCTCCGTTAGTATATCTTCTTCCACCCGAAAAACTTCCTGCCTTATCCATGGATCAAATATTCTGTTTACGTCAGCTCAAAGATAATTTTAATAACTTTTTCTTCAATATACTTATTAATACCTGCCGGGAACATGCATTATTAATTTCCCCTAAAGAAGGATGCAATTTAAAAATTATATTTCCAAAAGTATTAATTCAGAAAGGTATTGTGTTGAAATGAATTTATATCTTTGCACAATTATCAGAATTTATTATTGGAATATTTATGATAAATTCCTGATAACCATTAATATACATAGATTAATTGGATTGGTGGAACAATAATTTATTTATCGAAAATCAGCTGACTTTTGACAATCATGCATATTGTCTGGTTGAGGTGAATGTTGAGGGGATATATTTGATTAATTGTTATTAAAGGAAGATGAAATTAAGATTGATTATTGAAAGAAAGGGAATCAGCGCTTTCAATTATATTGTATTAATAATATTACTGTTCTCGGGATTTTCATTGGAAGTTACAGGGACAGGCACTTCTTTTGGTACATCCGGAAAGCAAATCTCTGGCGCTATTACCATGTTTACGGTCTCATTTTTTCAACTGATTCTCACATTTATTGTGCTGGCCTTTATTATCTGCATTATTGTTTTGTTTTTTTCATGGAAGATAAAAAAAGTCAGACTTGAATTGAAAACAAAAAGTATTGAATTAGAAAAGGCCAACAGATCTCTGGAAGATAAAACCAATGAAGCGAGTATACAGAAAGAGCAAATTGTAAATGGGTTGTCTGATTCCGAGAAATTCTTTGGCAGGCTTATTCAATCTGCCGGTGATGGAATTTCTTTTTATGATAACAATTTGAATCTTATTTTTTCAAACGATGCATTCTATTCGATTGTCGGTTATGACAGAGAATCATACAGGGAAATTGACCCGGCATCGCTTTACCACCCGGATGATAAAGACTATTATTTTAAAAGAACAGAAGCCCTGAAAAAAAATGGTTTTTTTGAAGGTGAACTCAGAGTGAGACACAAAGATGGTCACTATATTAATTTATCTACACGTTCAGTTGTCGTAAAAGACGAAACAGATAAAACTATTGGGGCGCTGGCAATTTCCAGAGATATCACTGCCTTAAAGAAGGTCCATGAAGATCTGGTCGAAGCAAAAGTCGAAGCCGAAACGAGAAGTAAACTTAAGTCAAGCTTCCTTGCAAATATCTCACATGAAATTAGAACTCCTCTCAATAGTGTTATCGGGTTCTCAAATCTCTTATTAGCAAATAATCTGACAAGAGAAGCTAAGGAAGAATACATTGAACATATAAATCATAATAGCGAAAAACTTCTTCAGATAATCGGTGATATCATTGATTTATCACGCCTGGAAAGTTCACAGATGGAAATAACATATGAGGAAACATCTGTTATTGAAGTAATTAATGAGGTCATTGAAGAAACCAGACAGTCGATTAAGAGAAATGAAAAACCCATTATTCTGACAGTTAAGAATCAGTTTGAAGATAATGGTGATCTGATCTTCACAGATAAAATATGGCTAAAACGTGTTCTGAACCACTTATTGGATAATGCTGTTAAATTTACCCTTGAAGGATCGGTTGAACTTTCTTATGAAAGAGAAAACGATGATATACTTTTCAAGGTAAAAGATACAGGTATAGGAATAAAAAAAGAAAATCTTGGAAGAATATTTGAAGAGTTCAATCAGGAAGTAAATGGGCATCACCGTCCGTTTGAAGGCCTCGGCGTGGGACTCACTCTTGCAAAAGAGGTTCTGGAAAGAATGGGCGGAAAAATCTATGTTAAGTCGGAAAAAGGAGTTGGTTCGGAGTTCGGTTTTACAATTCCATATAGAGCAGCAGGTAGCAGTAAGATGAAAAGCCGGGCTCATGAAGTGGCTAACCAAACCGACTGGAGTTCAAAAAAATGCCTCCTTGTTGATGACAACAAGGATGTATTAATTTATCTTAACCGGATTCTTGTAGATACCGGTATTAATCTGATGACTGCCAGATCCGGATCTGAAGCAATTAGTATAATTGAACAAACACCTGATATTGACGTGGTTTTATTAGACATGCAAATGCCCGAAATGAATGGTATCGAAGCAACCAGAGAGATCAGAAAAATCAGGAAAGACTTGCCTATAATTGCCCAGACAGCTTTCATTTTTGAGGATGATAAGGATATTATCCTTGAAGCAGGTTGCGATGCATGTTTGATTAAGCCAATAAGGAAAGAACATCTTCTTGCGGTGTTGTCGGGTTTCATTAAACTACCCTGAAGTCAAAGTTCTCCTTAGGCTTTCAGGGTATTGTTTATTCTATCGGCCAGGTTTATGGTCCATCATTCCTTAATTATTCCTATTTTGCATACAGGTTTAAATGATGAAGCAAATGCATTTAGCTGATGTAATTCTGCCTCTGGCAGTAAAAGGGACTTTCTCTTACATTGTTCCAGATCAGTTTGTGGAAAAAACTCAACCCGGCTGCAGGGTAGTTGTACAATTTGGAAACAGGAAACTTTATGCTGGGATCGTCTTTGCAATTCATCAGGAAATTGATAAGCCCGGCATATTCAAAACAATTACAGATCTGCTGGATTTAACTCCACTGGTAAACCAGACTCAATTGAAATTATGGAAGTGGATCTCAGAGTATTACATGTGCAGCATCGGTGAGGTTATGAAGGCAGCTCTTCCTTCCGGGTTTTGCCTTGAAAGCGAAACTCTGCTTAAAATGAACCCGGAATTCAGAGACCTGTTGTCCCTTGATCAATCAGATTTACAGGTTGTAAATCCTGTTGAAAGCAGAGGTTTTGTTTATTTGAAGAGCCTCCCTTCCTCAATAAACAATAAAAACACTCTGAGGATTGTAAATAACTTGATTGTAAGACGAATTCTGATTGCCGGAGAAGCTTTTGAAGAAAAGTATAAACCTAAAAAAGAGTCATTTGTAATACTTTCTAAAAAATACACTGAACAGGAGCTTAATGGCATTCTTGATAATCTTTTTAAGGCTCCCCGTCAATATGAGTTGCTTACTGCCTATTTGAGAATGACTGGCTATGAAACGGGTGCGGATTTATACCCATTAAGAAAAACAGTCCTTCTTAAGGTGGCATCTGCCCTCTCTTCATCACTTGCTTCACTTGAACAAAAAGGAATTCTGTGTTCATTTATTCTGGAAGTTGGAAGGCTGAACATTAATGCAGCGCATAAGGAACCACTAAGGGAATTAAGTAAAATCCAATCAGAGGCATTGCAATCCATAAATAAACAATTCAAAAATAAAGATACTGTACTGCTTCATGGAGTGACCTCCAGCGGCAAGACAGAGATATATATTCACCTTATTGAAGAGCAGATGAAAATTGGGAAACAAGTATTATACCTGCTTCCGGAAATTGCTCTTACGACCCAGATTATTGTCAGATTGGAGAGATATTTTAGCTCATTGACAGGGGTTTATCATTCAAGGTTTAATGATGCTGAAAAAGTTGAGATCTGGAAAAAAGTGGCAAATGATATACCTGATAATGGATTCAGATTAATAATCGGTGTAAGATCTGCCATTTTTCTTCCATTTAATAACCTTGGTCTTGTTATTGTGGATGAGGAACATGACGGATCATACAAACAACAAGATCCATCTCCAAGGTACAATGCCCGCGATTCTGCCATTATACTTGCAGGTTTACACAAAGCAAAAATCCTGCTGGGGTCTGCTACTCCTTCAATAGAATCTTTTCACAATTGTGTAAATAACAAGTTCGGATATGTTGAATTATCTGAAAGGTTCGGGAATGTCAAACTGCCTGAAATCCTGATTGCAAATACAAAAGAGGCTTACAGGAAAAAACAAATGGTTTCTCATTTTACTCCTGAACTCTTAAGTGCTATAGACGGAGCCATCAGGAAAAATAAACAGGTTATCCTGTTCCAGAACAGAAGAGGATTTTCACCATATATTGAGTGCCTCGGGTGTGGATGGATTCCTCAATGCACAAGATGTGCAGTAAAACTTACTTATCATAAGGGATTAAATAAATTAGTGTGTCATTACTGCGGATATAAGGAGACATTACCCTCTAAATGTTCAAGATGCGGATCAACTGAACTCGTAACAAGAGGTTTCGGGACAGAGAAAATAGAAGATGAGATAAAAATAGTCTTTCCGGAAGTCAGAGTTGCCCGTCTGGATCATGATACAACAAGAAACAAGAGCTCTTTAAACAGAATTATCAATCAATTTGAAAATCATAATACTGATATACTCGTTGGAACACAAATGATTTCAAAAGGACTTGATTTTGAGAATCTTATTGTCGTTGGTATCATGAATGCCGATAATATGCTTAATTTTCCCGATTTCAGAGCGTGGGAAAAAAGCTTTCAGCTGCTTGAGCAGGTCAGTGGCAGAGCAGGCCGGAGAAATGAGATGGGGCAGGTAATTATACAAACATCGGATCCTTCAAACAAAATCATACAACTTGTCGTACAGCATGATTATCTGAATATGTACAAAAGTCAGGTCGAGGAACGGGAGCTTTTCAATTACCCTCCTTTCACAAGACTGATACGCATTAATATCAGACATAAGGAGTGGGATTCGCTAAATGAATTCTCGGGATTGCTTGGATCGCTCCTGCATGAATCATTTGGCAAAAGAGTCCTCGGTCCGGAAGCTCCGGTGATCACCAAAATCCATACATGGCACATAAAAACCATTCTTATTAAAATTGAAAAGGAAAAATCTATTTCTAAGGCGAAGGAGATAATAGCAGTATCAGTTGATAAGATTGAGAAACTTAAAGGAGCCTCTTCGCTAAAGATAACTGTTGATGTGGATCCGTATTAGTATCGACCTCACCCTAAATCCCTCTCCCAGGGGAGAGGGACTTAAAACGCACATAATCAATATATTCCCTCCTTCACTTCAGGGGAAAGAACAATTGATGCCCAAAAATATATTTTTAAAAATGGACTCAAAATTTGCAATGTACAATAATGTTGAAAAGGGGATAAAGTTAAAATTCCCACTTTGAAGGGGAAGCAGGGGGCAAGGTGTGGGTTACTTTAGGATAAATAGTTGAAAGATGAAAAGTTCAAGGTATGAAACGCGAAACATCACATTTATCAAAAAGATATTACTTTTGATTGGTTAAATCATTCAATATGAAAATTGAAGTCTCAAACGGTGAGATCATTGATAAGCTCACTATAATTCAGATAAAACTTGAGCGTATAAAGGATGAATCAAAACTACGGAACCTGAAGAAGGAATATGAGGAACTTAAGAGCGCTACTGCTGATATTCTTAACATGAAAGATCCTCTTTATCAGGCACTTTATGATATAAACTGCGAGTTATGGGATATTGAAGATCACATCCGCGACCTTGAGCGCAAAAACGATTTTGGGGAGGATTTTGTGAATACTGCACGGTCCGTTTATTTTAAAAATGATAAGCGGTCGGAAGTTAAAAGAGCAATTAATATTAAAACCTCTTCCGGTTTCATTGAAGAAAAATCATACGAAAAATACTGAGATGAATATTCTGGTAATCCGGACATCTGCCATGGGAGATGTTGCCCTCGTCAGCCCTGTTCTGAAGGAAATGAAAAAACGATATCCGGAAGTGAAGCTAACAATGGTTACACGTCAGCCTTTTAAACCATTTTTCACAGAGTCAGAAAGCCTGTCAGTATTTTCATTGGATTTAGTAAAGAGGCATAAAGGTCTTTCAGGTCTTTTTCAGCTTTACAGAGATTTAAAAAAGCAAGACAGGATAGATTGGGTAATTGATCTTCATGACGTTATTCGTTCAAAAATACTCAGGTTCTTATTCAGAATCACTGGAATACCTGTATCAATAATTGATAAGGGGAGACAAGAAAAACAGGATCTGATCAAAGGAAAAAGAAGAGTACAGCTTAAGCATACGGTAGTAAGATATTGTGAGGCATTTGTCAAGGCTGGATTTATTTTAGAACCCATTGATAAACAAACCATTATACCAGATATAGAGGCTTTGAACAGGGCAGATGAGATATTGAATGTCAAAACAAGTTTAAAAATTGGAGTAGCACCTTATGCAAAACATAAACTAAAAATATGGCCGGAGGAAAACATGATCCGTCTTCTGAATATGATTTCTGAAAAACAGAGCGCAAGCTTTTTCCTTTTTGGCGGGAGAGAAGAATATAGTAAACTGGAGGAGTTTAAGAAAAAAGTGAAAGGTTCCATTAACCTTGCCAGCATACTCTCGCTGGAAGATGAGATAGCAATTATTAGCAAGCTTGATTTTATGATAGCTATGGATTCTGCAAACATGCATATGGCAGCGCTTGCCGGAACAAAAGTTGTCTCAATATGGGGAGGAACAGACCCGCTTACAGGATTTGGTGCATGGAAGCAGCCGAATGAATATTCGATCAGGATCCCCCTTGAGGAATTAACATGTCGTCCGTGCACAATATATGGAAAAGGCGAATGCAGGAGAGGTGATATGGCATGTATGAACTGGCTTACGGCTGAAATTGTATTTTCTGATATACAGGAANNATCTGCCAACCCTCTATTCTTGCCCAGGTAACTGACACAAAACCTATTCAAACTCAGCAGACTAAGACTGTGGTTCCTGTTATAGTCAATGGTGAGGCTCAGAAGATAGCTGCATTCGATAATCCGGATACATGGATAAAACAGGACCTCTGGGTCGAAACAGAATTTGATACTGATGGAGATGGTAAAAAAGACCGGATGCACGTCGATGTCACACGTCCCGCACAGACCGAGACAGAAGGTCTCAAACTGCCTGTTATATATGAATCAAGCCCATATTTTGCCGGCACAGCTTCTATGGACAAACAATATAACTGGAACGTCCGGCAGGAGCTTTATGTCCCATCACCATCGCGCAAAAAAGCTCCACCAATAGTGAGAACCGGTAAACGGCCGATAATTTCCACATCCCAGACCAGGGCGTGGATACCTTATGGATTTATTGTTGTCCACTCGTCAGCACCAGGAACCGGACTCTCCCAGGGATGTCCCACCATCGGAACAAGGATAGAGGCTCTGGCTCCCAAAGCAGTGATTGACTGGCTTAATGGCAGGGCAAAAGGTTACACCACACCTGACGGCAACGAAGAGGTGAAAGCATACTGGAGCACCGGCAAGGTAGGCATGATCGGAACATCCTATAATGGAACAATTCCTTTTGCAGCTGCAACCACTGGTGTGGATGGTCTCGAGGCAATCATACCGGTATCCCCAAACAACTCTTATTATCATTATTATCGTTCCAACGGACTGGTCCGCAGCCCCGGAGGTTATCTCGGAGAAGATGTGGATGTCCTTTACGACTTTATTCATTCAAATCCGGACAACTGCGCTTATTGTGACAGTGTTTTCAGGAACAGTACAATTATTGCAAACATTGATCGTAAAACAGGCGATTATAGTGATTTTTGGGCACAGCGCGATCTGATGAATTACATGAAGGATTACAAGGCCGCAACACTCATGGCTCATGGATTTAACGACTGGAATGTTATGATTAGTCACAGTGTACGTTTCATCAAAGTTTTAAAAGAAAAGGGTGTTCCATTACAGGTATATTTTCACCAGGGCGGTCATGGCGGTGAGCCTCCTTTCAACATGATGAACAAATGGTTCACAAGGTATCTATTCGGCGTTCAGAACAATGTTGAAAACGATCCAAAGGCATGGATAGTGCGTGAGAATGACGACAGGCTCAAACCTACTCCTTATGCAGACTACCCTAATCCCGATGCGAAACCTGTTCAATTCTTTCTCACAGCAGGTGCTCCTAAGGCAGGTTCGCTTGTCCTTACAAAAGTAAATAAACAGGGCAAAGAGACCATTGTCGATAATTTTTCATTCAGCGGAAGCATACTGGCACAGGCTGAGTGGACTGATCACAGATTGATCTATGTAACCCCTCAGCTTAAGGAACCGCTTCACATTTCTGGAGTGCCAAAGATAACTATCAGGGCATCAAGCGACAAACCTGCAGTGAATCTGTCTGTCTGGCTGGTGGAATTACCATGGACACAAGGACAAAATGTGAAGCCCACTGACAACATTATCGATCGGGAGTGGGCAGATCTTCAGAATTACAAATCACTCTCTGAGAGCAAACCTCTTGTTCCCGGTAAGTTTTACGAGATGAGTTTTGACCTGGAACCAGATGACCAGATCATTCCTGCAGGAAAGCAGATAGGACTCATGATCTTCTCCACGGACAGAGAGTTCACTCTGTGGCCTGACCCGGGAACAAAGCTCACCATTGATCTGGATGCAACTTCTATCACAATTCCCGTTGTAGGAGGGGAGAAGGCTGTTAAGGAGTAAAGCAGAAATATAAAAACTTCCTGAATATCAGATCTTAAGACTGATATTCAATCTGATAATAAATGAAATTATCCAAATTATAAGCAGAGCCCATAGAGCTGAACCTGCAAAAGCGACAAGCTGATTACCGGATTGCTTATAAAAAAACAGAGGGAAATGGAACAGACATATCAGGTTGTAAAAGAAAAAGGAAGCAAAATATGTTGTAAATGCATTTTCCCCTGCGGCTTTGAATAATAAAAACCACCTCTCTTTATTTTTAATATCAGTGATCCAGAAAATCATTATAAATATGATCATATATATCCCGATCCACAACATTGTCAGGGCAGGATTACCATAAAGACCTTCTTTGAAATAGTTTATTTTAAGTAATAAGCCCGTAATTAACATGATAATGCCAGCTGGCAAGATGAACAAAATTATTTTTTCTGATTCTTTGGCTGAAAATCTTTTTAGAATAAGCCCTGTCAAATGTCCTGAAAGCATTATAAAAGGAATATGGCCATCGGTTATTACTCCTAAGTACTTTCTGACCGGGTCAATTGCATCCATCAGGTTAAGCTTCCAAAGAATATTAAGAGCAAGGAACAATAGCCAGAAAAGAATTGTGCCTGCGATTGAGTTCCTGAAAGCCAGGAATGTAAATGCGGATACCAGGTAACCCCATCCAAGCAACCCCGGAAGATCCCACCAACCGGCTACTAAGGAACCATTATTCTCAAAACTGCCTGATTTGAATTTGAATACAAGGAAAACTAATATTGCGAGTCCCAGGAACCTGAAACCGGTTACAGTAAAGAAGTTATTCTCTTTTTCAGGATACCTGTTCCATACAAGGAAGACCGCAAAGAACAGGAGTAAAGCCCAGAGGTATCCGCTAAAACCGGTCAATTCAGGATTGACCCTGTAAGTGTTTACCATCATTACTCCAATGGTTATCAGAATTATAGATTTGCCAAATATCTGTCTGCTGATATCATAGGAGGTGAAACCGTCATTGATTTTTTTTTGTATTGCGAAGGGAATAGTCATACCGGCCATAAACAGAAAAGCAGGAAAGACCCATCCGGCAATACCCCAGCCGTTATTTCCCTGTTCAATACCTGAAAGCCAGGGAGGAAGATCCGGCAGGAAAATGTTGTTCACAAAAAGCATCAGGAGAATTATGATACCTTTCATAATATCAATTGATTGAAACCGATGTGCCTGGGTCATTTCCCGGAAATAATTTAAATTTATGAAACAGCAAAAATAGCAATTAAAAATTACTATTTTTGCCATTCTTAAAACTGTAATTCGGGGTGCTACGTTCGGGATCCCACAGTTGCGGGACAGGCTCCGGGGCCGGAAGTTTTTGAGTTAATTGAATTTGAAATAATAATAAAAGACCGCCTTCGCCAAGGCTTTGGCGGTTAAAGCGGGGTGTGGCGCAGTTGGTAGCGCGCTACGTTCGGGACGTAGAGGNNGGTTCGAGTCCAGTCACCCCGACCATAAAAGAACAAGATGTCTTATTTTGTTTATGTTCTTAAAAGCCAAAAAGATAATAAGCACTACATTGGCTCAACTTCCAATGTTAATAAACGCTTGGCTTTCCACAATGCTGGTTTGCAACGATCAACCCGGTCACGTATTCCATTCGTACTGATTTATTATGATGAAATGGAAACTAAACAGGAAGCCCTTGAGCGAGAACTATATCTAAAATCGCTTAAAGGTGGTAATGCTTTTAAGAAAATCATTGGAATCTAGGAGGGTGTGGCCCCGCCTTTGGCGGGGTACTACGTTCGGGACGTAGAGGCCGNNCTGGTTCGAGTCCAGTCACCCCGACCAAGGGTAACTAATAATCAATTAGTTACCCTTTTTTACGAAAGATTTACAACCGTTCATTCTTTGTTGAGATTGAATTGAGTCAAGTTACAGCCAAAGCATATAAAAAAATATTTCTAATATTAGTTGCATATACCAACTAATATATTTTATCTTTATATTGGTTTTAATATTTATAAATGAAAAAGCAGAATGCACCGTTGGAATTAGAACTGGGACGTATTATATTAGAAGATATGTTCCATGCGATAAGAAAATGTATTAAAAATCAGGCGGAAATAAAATTAAAGATAACCCGTGAACAGTTTAAACTGTTGCATGCAATAAGTGAGAAAAAGGAAGAAGTTATACAAAAAGATATGGCTGATTTAATAGGAAAGGATAAATCGACCATATTGAGGTTAATTAACTCATTGGAAACAAAAGAATTGGTCAGGAGAGTTGCTGGCACAAAAGATAGGCGCAAGAATTATTTGATGGTCACAAAAAAAGGAGAAGAATTAATCAAACAATACGAGAATATCTTTTCTGCAATGTTCGAAGAACTGCAGCAAGGTCTTAATGAATCCGAATTGANNAAGCAGGGCTGAAACTTTATAATTTTTTTGAATATATTGTTGTTATATACGACATTAATTCTTTAACAGGCAATACTACTTTTATATCTCTTATTTATTAACAAAAAGACACAAAAATGAAAATAAATCAAAACATATATTTATTTGAAAATATTAATGGAGCAAATTCATATCTATATATATCTGATAAAAACGAGATTTCTATTATTGATTCAGGTATGCCAGGTAACGCAAATAAAATCCTTAGTCAAATTTCTGAATTGGATATATCCCTTGAAAAAATTAAGTATATAATCGTTACTCATTCTGATATTGACCATACGGGAAGTGTCNNTTTTGGGTGAAAAGAAGAAAAAACTTAATGGAATAATTGGAAGAATGATGAGTTTAATTTTCGGGATACTACTAAAACTGATGAAAACTCAAAACGTAGTCCCCGATTTGACATTAAAAGAAGGTGATTTTATTGGTGGGTTAAAAGTAATTTCTTGTCCGGGACATACAGAAGGAAGCATTTCTTTATATAATGCAGAAACTGTTTTATTTTCTGGTGATGCGATTATAACTGATAAGCATTCAAATATTAAAGGGTTTAATAATATAGCTACTTCCGATACATTAGAAGCTGCAAAAACAATAAATAAAATTAAACATTTAAAATTTGAAGTTTTACTTCCGGGACATGGAAGCCCGGTTTTAAAAAATGCTTCAGACAAACTTAAAGAATATAACA
>PMEC01000176.1:6260-6911 GCA_003155705.1 Bacteroidales bacterium | reverse complement strand
CACGATATGGGTTTCAGGGCTATGTTCGATAACGGACTTATGAGCAGACCGGTCGAAGAACAGAATAAAATTGCAGCTGAGATCAATCGCCAGGGAATGGAGCTTGGCCCGTTTGTCCTCTATGCCGATTTCAAAGTAACTTCTTTTGTACTGAACGACAAGGATACAAAGGATATGCTTGTNNATTGATAATCTCAGGTATTGTTGTGATGTACTTGAGCCAGCCGGATTAATCATGGTTCTTGAACCTCTCAATACTTTAAAGAATCATCCCGGACTATTCCTTACACGTATTCCGCAGGCTTATGAATTATGTGAAGCCGTAAACAGACCTGTCTGTAAGATTGTAGATGATATTTACCATCAGCAGATAACCGAAGGCAATTTAATTCCAAACATTGAAGCAGCATGGAATCATATTGCAGCTTTTCATCTGGGTGATAATCCGGGACGCAATGAACCCACCACCGGCGAGATTAACTTTAAAAATGTTTTCAAATATATTTACAGCCGTAAATACAATGGAGTGCTATGCATGGAACATGGCAGAAGCATAAAAGGGAAAGAAGGCGAAACCAGGGTTATCCAGGCATACAGGGAATGTGATAGCTTTGAAGTATAATGAAGTATTTTATTTCATTCCAGTTATTT
>PMEC01000176.1:0-6243 GCA_003155705.1 Bacteroidales bacterium | reverse complement strand
TTTATAAAAAAAGCTCCGACGGAGGACTAACCTGGAGCGAAAGAATTCGGGTTCCTGAAAGTTGGAAAACATCAAAAGAAGTTCCAACAATTTATCGTGTTGTTGATAAGGATAACAAAAAGAGGTTAATAGTTTTTTCAGGCTTATATCCTGCACGAATGGCAGTCTCGGAAGATGAAGGCAATTCATGGAGTGAGCTAAGTAAAATCGGAGACTGGGGAGGTATTGTGGTAATGGCTTCTTTGGTTCCTCTTAAAACAGGGAAAGGTCATTATATGGCCATGTTCCATGATGATATGCGATATTTTACTGCTGATGGCCAGAACAAATATGATGAGGATAAAAAAGTTAATGATCAGAGACTTTTCACACTTTATAAAACATTTTCATATGACGGAGGACTTACATGGTCATTTCCTGAAGTTATCCTGAGCAGAAGAGATATGAACCTGTGTGAGCCGGGAATTGTCCGTTCACCGGATGGGAAACAACTGGCTGTTCTTCTCAGGGAAAATTCAAGAAGATCTAATTCACAGATTATCTTTTCAAATGATGAAGGCAAGACCTTTACTGATCCAAAGCCTCTTCCAAATTCTTTGAACGGCGACAGACATGTTATCAGATATGCTCCTGATGGAAGGCTGCTTATTGTTTTCAGAGATTATAGTCCACTGAGCTTCAGAAAAGATCTTGCAAAAATTTCTGAGGAAAGAAAAGAGACTGACCTTAGTCTTATTGCCGGTGAAACCGGTCAGGGCAGTCCCACTGAAGGTGACTGGGCAGGATGGGTAGGAACCTATGATGACCTTCTTAAAAGGAATGATGGTCAGTACAGGATCAGATTTAAAGACAATAAGCAAAGTTGGGATTGTTGCTATCCCGGAGTGGAATTGCTTCCTGACGGAACCTTCGTTACAACGACTTACGGACATTGGGGAAAGGATAAGCTGCCATATATTTTAAGTGTCAGATTCAACCTTTATGAGTTGGATAAGAAATTAAAAACTAACTAAATATATTGAAAATGAGAAGTTTTAATTTTATAAGCCTTTTTCTTATGGCTTTCACTCTGATCCTTTTTTCGAATGGTATCAGCGCCCAAAATATTCTGGTCACCGGGAGAATGACAGATAGCGGGGGGAAAGGAATTAATATTTTTCATTTTAATTCATCCAATGCTAATATAAGTTTATTTTCAAAAGCAGATGCTGGACCGAATCCATCCTTCCTGTGCTTTTCTAAAAGAGGAAATCTTATCTATGCAGCAAATGAAGTTTCAAATTTCAAAGGGGAAAGAGGAGGCGGAGTAACTACTCTTGAATACAGTGAAGACTTTTCCAGAATTAGTAAAGTGAAGGAAATTTCAGTTCCGAATGGAAGCCCTTGTTATATTTCCATCTCACCTGACAACAAATTCCTTTTTGTGGCGAATTATACAGGAGGTTCAGTAACAGTTTTTAAACTTGATAACAATGGAATTCCTGAAAAGATCTGTGATTCCATTAAATTTAAAAGTAATTCAGGAAAAATTTCACATGCTCACATGATCTCGTATGATCCGGCGGGTAAGAATATTTATCTTACTGATTTCGGGCTTGACAGGATTATGATTTACAAGCTTGATGAGATCACCGGCAAGCTTATTTCATTGAATGAAAATGGTATAGCACTCCCCTCAGGCACCGGACCGCGTCATTTTGTTTTTAATACCGATGGATCAAAAATGTACGTAATCGGAGAGTCGAAATCCACTGTCACAGTGTTTAAGGTTGATGAAAAAAGCGGTCTTTCGCTGTTGCAGACAGTCACAACTCTCAGTGAAACTTACAAAGGAACGAGTTACGGAGCAGATATTCATCTTGGTAATTCGGGTGAGTTTCTTTATGGCTCAAACCGTGGTGAAAACTCAATCGTAACATTCAGGGTTGGAAGCAATGGACTTCTGACAGTCGCTGGACATACTAGCTGCGGTGGCGACTGGCCAAGGAATTTTGCTATTGATCCTTCCGGAAAATATCTGCTTGTGGGAAATCAGAGATCAGGGAATATTTCAATACTTGATATAGATAATAAATCCGGTCTCCCTTCCAACACTTCCGGTAAGGTAGATCTGAACTCTCCCGTATGTCTGAAGTTTCATTAATAATTAACAATATATCCACTTATTTACCCCAACCCCAGGGGGAGTAAATTGATTTTGGCTNNGAGCTCGTCCCGATAAATCGGGACTCGGTTCTTTGCTCCCCTTGGGGACGGGGTAAACAAAGAACCGGAGCGAGGCCTCGACGAAGTCAAAATCAACAAATTTACAGGCACAGATCATAATACCTGAGTTTCCTTTCCTGTATATTTGGCTTTTGATTAAAATATGAAAGCCATGAAACAATTATTGTTTTTCAGAAATCTTAAATCATCAAGAAATATATTTGGTTTTATAGTTCTGATTATAATTCTTCTTTGTGCCGCATCAGGTTTTAAAAGTGACGGAAGGAAGAAATTCAAAAACTATGTTCTGCTTGTTTCTCTCGACGGATTCAGATGGGATTATTCACAGCTATACAAAACGCCCAATATTAATAAGATTGCTACTGAAGGTGTGAAAGCAGACAGGTTGATCCCTTCATTTCCTACGGTTACATTCCCTAATCATTTTACAATTGCGACAGGGTTATATCCTGATCACCACGGACTTATTGATAATAATTTTCTTGCCCCTGATCTTGGTTTAAGTTACAGAATGAGTGACAGGGCAGCTGTTGAAAATCCTTCATTCTACGGAGGCGAACCAATATGGATCACAGCGGAAAAACAGGGAGCCAGGGCAGCATCATTCTTCTGGGTCGGATCGGAAGCAGCCGTGGGAGGAATACATCCATCATACTGGAAAAAATATGATGGTACAGTAACCTATGAAGCAAGGATTGATACTGTAGTTAAATGGCTGGGTTATCCTGAGAATAAACGTCCTGAGCTTGTTACACTTTATTTCGATGAGCCCGATGCAACTGGTCATAAGTTTGGACCTAATTCACCGCAGACAGAAAAAGTTGTAGAGAGACTTGACAGCCTTATTGGAGTTCTCAGGACAAAACTTTCAGCCTTGCCTTACAGTAAAAGAATTAATTTTATTCTGTTGTCAGATCATGGCATGGAGGCAATATCACCGCAACGCTACATTAACCTGAAAGAGATTATTCCTGACAGAATGATTTCATCACTTGAAGGTGGTAATCCGGTTTATTTTATAAATCCCAAAGAAGGTAAAAAGGATAGCGTTCTGTTGTTAATAAATGCAAGAAAGGGACTAAAAGCCTGGGCTAAATCAAATGTTCCTGCCAGACTTCATTTTGGAACTAATCCGAGGATTCCCGAAATTGTTGTTGCTGCTGACAGTTCATGGAGTATTGGTACCAGACCGGATGGTTCTACATTACGGGGAGGAGCCCATGGATACGATAATGCTAATTCAGATATGTTCGCTATTTTTTATGCAGCTGGTCCGGCTTTCAGGAAGAATTATAAGCTCCATGAATTAAACAACACTGATATTTATGGCATGATTTGCAGGATTCTGGACCTTAAACCCGCTTCAAATGATGGTAATCCGAAAGATTACAAAAAGATATTACGCTAAAGCCTGTTCGACGTTTTTGCCCCCTACCCCCTGAAGGGGGTTCGAAATCAACTGATTGGGGGTTGCGGAAAATGACAAAATGTTGATAATATACAATCAATAACTCAATTGCAGTCCTGTTCCGTCTTTATCAATGGCTTAATATCAAAACCATTTTCAACAGCTTTCTTCAATAGCATCTGATACGTGTTCTCATCCATTTTCTTTTCCCTGGCTAATATCCATAAGTATTTAAATGAAGGGTCACCGACAAGCACATATTTATAGTCTTTCTCCAGGTCAATTATCCAATAGTCTCCGCTGAAGGGCCAGAAAAACTGAACTTTAAGTTTTGCCGGAATTTTTTTATCTGGTACCCAGGCGACTCCGGTCGCTGTATTGACTTTGGATGGTTCAGTAATATAGTGACCTTTATTCAGGACAGTTATTTCTCCATCATCACGAAGGGTATAAGTTGCAGTAATACATTTTAATTTTCTCTCGAAAAAATTTGGCAGTCTGGCAATTTCAAACCACGTGCCTGTATATCTGTTTAGATCAACTGTTGAGACCACAACGGGTTTTTGCTGAGAATAAACAGTTCCGAACAACCCTAAACCCAATAGAAATAGTGTCTTTTTCATTATTGATATTTATCTTGTAACAAAAAGACTGGTCAATTTGTTCTGAGGGTGTCTCAAAAGCCCTTTTTTTGTTTTTACCCCTAAATTCCGCTCTGCGGAACTATTGATATACAGANNTAAATCAATACTTTTGAGACACCCTTTCCACAATTTTCCCTGATTATTTTTATTTGTTTTTCGGATTATTCTCCGTATTATTAATATTCAAAATAATAGATGAAATCAAGATGGATCGCAAAATACTATTGAGTGAGTTGTTTAAGCAATTATCCACTGAATGGGACATAATTGTAATCGGAGGAGGGGCAACAGGATTGGGTATTGCGCTTGATGCAACCTCACGCGGTTATAAAACACTTTTACTGGAACAATCCGATTTTGCCAAAGCCACTTCTTCCCGGAGCACAAAACTTGTTCATGGCGGAGTACGCTATCTGGCTCAGGGAGACCTGCTGCTGGTAGTTGAGGCTTTACATGAACGCGGACTGATACTTAAAAATGCACCACATCTCACATCTGATCAGGAATTTGTTATTCCCATTTACACTTTGTGGGATGCCGTTTTATATACTGTCGGATTGAAGTTTTATGATATTCTGGCAGGAAGATTGAGCCTTGGCAAATCTTATTTTATCAACCATATAAAAACAATAAATCGTTTCCCATCACTGAACCCGAAAGGGTTAAAAGGAGGAGTGGTTTATCATGATGGTCAATTTGACGATGCAAGAATGGCAATATCTCTGGCTAAAGCCTGTGCAGACAGGGGTGGAGTGTTACTAAACTACTTCAGGGTTACCGGTTTATTAAAGAATGAAAACGGAAAGATAAACGGAGTTATTGGGAAAGATGTAAACACCGGAATAGAAATTAATCTGAATGCCAGGTTGATAATAAATGCAACAGGTGTTTTTGCCGATGACGTTATAAGAATGGACAATCCTGCTTCCAAACCTTATATCCGACCGAGTCAGGGGGTGCACATAGTTCTCGACAAATCATTTCTAAATAGTGATTCCGCCATAATGATTCCAAAGACAGATGATGGCAGGGTACTATTTGCCATTCCCTGGTATGATAAGGTTGTAGTTGGAACAACAGATACTCCTCTTGATAAGATCAGCCTGGAACCTGTTGCCCTTGAATCTGAAATAAACTTTATACTTCAGACAGCACAAAAATATCTTGTAAAACCTCCAAAACGGGAAGATATTCTTTGCGTATTTGCAGGATTACGTCCTCTTGCAGCAAATATTGATAAACCTCTGGCTACAAAGGAAATCTCCAGAAGACATAAAATCATTTTATCAAAATCTCAGCTTCTTACCATAACGGGGGGTAAATGGACAACCTACAGACTTATGGCTGAGGAAGTTATTAACAGGGCTATTAAAGAAGGCATCCTTGAAAAGAGAAGTTGCGTCACATCAACACTCAAGTTAAGTGAGTCAGATAAATCTATTCCTGGTAATCGTCTGCATATTTATGGTGATCAGTCTGAAGAAATTGAGCAGATCATAGAAAAAAATCCGGAAATGGGAAAAACTTTAAGTGAGCATTTCCCATATACAAAAGCCGAAATTATCTGGATATGCAGAAATGAAATGCCTCTTGAAATTGAAGACATACTTGCCAGAAGAACGCGTGCGTTGCTTCTGAATGCCCGTGCAAGTTCTGAGATTGCCCCGGAGATTGCAAAAATAATGGCAAAGGAATTGGGATTAGATGAAAAATGGCAGGAGGAACAGGTCAAGATTTACAATCAGTTGGTGGTTAGTTATTTGTAGGCTATATATGTCATCTTTATTTAATAAGAAATATGAAAAAATTTATTCTGGCACTTGATCAGGGAACAACAAGTTCAAGGGCAATCGTTTTTGATTGCAATGGGCTTCCTGTTGCAACATCGCAAAAGGAATTTACTCAGTTTTATCCTCAACCCGGCTGGGTTGAACACGACCCGGAAGAAATCTGGTCAACACAAGC
>PMEC01000041.1 GCA_003155705.1 Bacteroidales bacterium | reverse complement strand
TCAATAACTTCTCCTGTTTACAGGTATTACACACCTTGTTTTGAATCAAGATCTGAAAAGAATTTCAATTCTTTCAGGTCATATTCTGAGTCAAAAATTTACCTTCTTCTTATTGGTGGATTTCTTGCTGAAAAATATCCTGAGAAAACCCTGACCTATTTTAGCTTTAATCCGGGAATATTCAGGTCAGGTATTTCCAGATTGAAGAAGAGGTGGTTTAAGAAGATGTACAGAATTGGTTCACCCCTTATGCGTGATCCTTCAAAAGTTGCAATGATCCTTAAAGAAATAATTGCACGGAAGGAGATAGTAAATGGCACAGTTTATAAAAGTGAAAGCAGATATAAATTTGTGAACCATATTGATAAAATGGCAGTCGATAGTTTTATGGGAAGGTGCCATGAATTGATAAAATCTTATATTTAAATGAATCATTAGGAGTGTTGAAAAAGAGACAACTCTTGACTTTTTTACTTTGTGTTACTTAGTGTTGTCCTTTGTGATCCTTTGTGGTCCAATGATTTAGATTTTACCACAAAGGCACACAAAGGTTAGCACGAAGGTTCACAAAGTACTTTATCAACAGTCTCACGAGAATAGGTAATCATTCTCCTTTATATTCAATTTTCATATCATAATCCCATTTATCGAAGTAAAGGTTTCCGCCTTTCCATTCTACTTCGCCCCGCTGAAAGTCGAATGGATCGCTCCTTAAAAATTTCTTCGCAGGGTAAAATGTCCCTGAGATGCCATCGTTGACAATAAGCCTGTAAGAATCAATTCCGGAAATGTAGAATTCTTTGGTTCTCAGATCGACAGAATATTGAAGCCCGCAAAAGATATCAACCGGGATCCATCCTGCACCTTCATAATAAACTTCGCACCAGTCATGAAGGTCTGCGTCTCCGGGAGGCACCATCCAGCCGCTCTGCCATTTTACGGGAATACCTTTAGATCGGAGCATTGACATAAAAAGGAACGTCTGCATGCCGCAATCTCCTTTCCTGTATTGCAGGACATATTCCGGAATATTCGGTATAATTGAATACTCCAGTGCGCCAGCCCATGGTATGTTTTTATTAAACCAGTAAAAGATCTTCTTAACGACTTCTGCAGGGTTATTTTCAGAACCGGTAATACTATCCGCGAGGTGTTTTATTTTTTCCGTGAAACATATCTGGGGAAGCTCTTCGGACGTGTACTTTTTATATAACCCGGATGTTCTGTCATAAGGTTTGATTTTCAGGTTTTCCATATTGAAATACTGCCCGTATGACATGTAGCTGTAAGATACTCGGAAAACAAGCGGGACTCCTTTTTCAGATTTGCCTTCCAAATAAATGGTCCGTTGAAGTGCTGAATCGGGAGCTATTTTATAATTATCATGTGACGTTGAGATCAATTTAATATCCTGCTGCCTTTGATGGCCCTCTTTTGGCCAGGGCATCCAGCAACGAACTGTTTCGCCGTCCGGAACGGCATCAGCTTTGACAGTTATTGTGTAATCTATTACCATTTCGACCGGGACAACCGGTAAAATATTTGAACCGGAAGCATTTATAATGCTCTGTGTGTGATTTTTACGAAAGATTACATTCTTGTCTTTTGCTTTAAGAGAGTCGCGGTTTGCCCTGTTGAGGTTGAAATTTTTCAGGAGCAAAAGGTTTGAGGCTGCCCTTTTAAAATACTTTTTTTCTCCGTTAATGATACGGTATTCAAGCCAGTTCAGTTTTTCCCATGTTGCTTTATCTTCCGGCGAAAAACTGCCAATATTCTTATTCAGTTTTGAAATAATCTGTTCCTCGGGGAGTGAAAAATCAATGGCAATTCGTTCAGCTATTTGTGAAAGTGAATCGGCTTTGTCCACCAATCGGTTTTCTCCCTTGCATAATCTTTTCACTGAATCGGCAAATAATTTTGCATGCTTCAGATTGCCGGTTGTAATGTCATTCTCAATCTGGCTAAGCAGCTTACTACAACTGGGTGCTTGTTTGCATCCAAACAGAGAGAAAATAAACAAAACTGGAAGTAATCCATAAAGTTTCATCAAGTCGGGTTTAGGAAAGTAAACTTAGCAAAAAATCATGCTATTTTGAAAAGAAATTTAGATTTCAAACCTGATCCTTTGTTTAAACATTCAATTTTGATAATAGAAACCTCTTGATTTGATTTTCATCAATATTATTAAAGGAATAGGTGGTATAACCTTTTATAAGACATATCTTGTGAAATATAGGTTTTCTGTACTGGTGAAGGTCTATTTTCTTGTATCAGGTTAGAATTAACAGAGAGGGAAATGAAATGTGTTTTTCAGCGGGAGCAAGTTTTGCAGGTGGTATTATAATATCGGCAATTGGCGTTATAACAATAAAAAAAGTTCATAAACCTTCTCAGATAGTTTTTGCATGTATACCGTTATTTTTTGGTTTTCAGCAGATTGCAGAAGGAGTTCAATCCAAGTGGCTGAACTTGAATATAAAGATGGTCAGATTGTCTGTGATAGAGATAAGCCTGTAAATATAAGTCTGTTGGCTCCCAAAAACTGAATAGTTTAATTATAAAGAATTTAGGCATTAACGAATTGCTTCACCATCAAATCAGCCATTTATCTTCGAATTATTGAAAATAAAAGCATTATCTGGATAGTAATGTGTACCTTGCGCCAAATTAAATTAAATTATAATGAGTAAAGGAACAGTGAAATTTTTTAATAACTCCAAAGGATTTGGGTTTATTAAGGACGTTGAATCGGAGAAAGAGTACTTTGTACATGTATCTGGTTTGAATGATGAGATCAAAGAAAATGATGAAGTGACTTTTGACCTTCAGGAAGGTAAAAAGGGATTAAATGCCGTAAATGTTAAGCTAGCTTAGTTTAAATATTATTAAAGACATTTATTGATTAAAGCCTTACGATTTGTAAGGCTTTTTTTT
>PMEC01000058.1 GCA_003155705.1 Bacteroidales bacterium | reverse complement strand
CAGGTAAATTCCGGCAGGAGCAGGCCGGCAGAAGTGATATATGAGGAAGGTATATATGTTGGTTATCGTTATTACTCCACGTTTAATCTGAAACCATCTTATGAATTTGGCTATGGCTTATCTTATACAAACTTCACATACAGCAACTTAAAATTAAGTTCAGCAAATTTTTCCAATAAGATGACCGTAAGTGTTGATATTAAAAATAGTGGAAATACAGCCGGCAAAGAGATTGCAGAACTGTACATTACAGCTCCGTCGGTTAAACTTGATAAGCCTGCTTTGGAATTAAAGGGCTTTGTAAAGACCAGGCTTCTTCAACCCGGAGAATCACAAACTATTACATTTACCCTTGACAGCAGGAGCCTTGCATCATTTGATACCTCGATCTCAGCATGGACTGATGATCCCGGAAAATACCTTGTAAAAATAGGGGCTTCTTCACAGGACATAAGGCAGGAAGCATCTTTTACTCTTGCTAAAGAGCTGATTGTAAAGAAAGAGACTGTTTCACTGACACCAAAAGTAAAGATCATCGAGTTAAAACCAACTATGCAAAAATAAGAATATCAGATTTTGAATCCTGGTGCATCCGATAGAAAGATTACTCAGAAGATCTGAGAGGTCGGGAACCTTTGGGAAATTCAATTNNAAAGAAGACGATCAGGAAGAAGTTCCGATAGTACCACAGAGGTCATATTTACCACAAGGAGTGACAAACTTCGTAACCCCATATGGTATGAATCAACTATTGGCTGAAAAACAGATGCTGGTCAATGAAAGAGACAATCTGAACAATGCCAGCGAGAATGAGAAACGGATAGCATTAAACTTTATTAATGCGAAATTACAACTATTGAATAACAGGATTGCTGAAGCCAGAATAGTTAATCTGAACGAACAACCAGAAAATGAAATAAGATTCGGTGCAATGATAACTCTCAAAACAGAAGCAACCAAAAATATTCAGACTTTTCAAATTGTCGGTGTTGATGAAGCAGATATTTCCAAAGGGAAAGTCTCCTTTATATCACCCATAGCCAGGGTATTAATAAACAAAAAAATCGGAGACAAAGTTGTTTTAAAACAAGCCGGTAAAGATATTGTTTTTGAAATTATCAATATATCCTATAGCCTATAGCTAAGAGAAGATTGAATTGACCAGTTTGAGAGATTGATAGTAATAAATACATATTGAAAAATTGGCAATAAATTCTGTTACCGACACGGCCAGTTAGGCCAATTTGCCTGGCCCTCTCAATAGTCGTGGTTAACCCACATTTTACAAACAAAAGAGATACTGCTTTTCAAATTAATCAAGATCAATACGACTTATATCTATTGTTTAGATCACTCTTTCCTGCGTATAATTGCAAACCACATTTTGGGTTCCCCATTATTCGGATTCCATTCAGGAAATTCCGCTACGAATATCGGATTACATTCGCCTCGTACCAATTTTAGAGATTCTATTTCCCATCCATCTGCAAATGTTTTGTATAGTTCCTGTTTCGTCATTCCGTCTACTCCCAACGATTCCATTTTATCGCTGAAACTGAATAAGAAAAGCCGTCCACCAGGTTTAAGCACATGTGTTAATCCTTTTAAATATTGTTTTAACCCCAACTCGTCTTTATCGAAAATATGAAACAGACCGCTATCAATAATGCTGGCAAAGCATTTGTCCCACTCGCATAATGTCATGGCATCTTTGACCAAGAACTCCACAGACAAATTACGTTCATCTGCCTTGGCTCGTGCCTGCAGGATTGCTTCTTCCACAAAATCAACACCTGTGACTTTAAGTCCACGATCCGCAAAAAACAACGAAGTGTTTCCTGTCCCACATCCACAATCGAGTACCGGACTCATCACCTGATCGGCTATTTCTTCAAATGGTGGCTGGGGCTTGCC
The DNA here is from genome assembly GCA_003155705.1 of Bacteroidales bacterium. Classification (GTDB taxonomy): domain Bacteria; phylum Bacteroidota; class Bacteroidia; order Bacteroidales; family VadinHA17; genus LD21. The sequence goes on along the minus strand of PMEC01000058.1, from coordinate 1,248 downwards.
AATCTCCCAGGGTGGATTTCCATCAGCATAGATTTTAGTAAAACCTATTTGAACAGATTCGTGATTCTTCATCTTTTCCATTAATTGTTCATTGGAAGTTTTCATATTTACTATAATTTTATTTATAAAAGACATAAAAAGTATTGCAAAGCTTGTAACAAATCAGTGTCAGGATTTATTCTTATCAGAAGTTTCCTGATTAATAATATTTTCTTTTGAATCTGACTCATAAGGCATGCGATGATGCAAGTGTTTGATAAGTTCTTCACGTTCTTGCTGGTTCATGTGTTCCCACCTTTCACGTATACGTCCCATCCTGTGATTATGGAGTCCATTCAAATGTGATGAAAAGCCAAAAAGCACACGAGAAAGAATCAGCAAACCAACAGATTGCCAATAAGAAATTTGTGGCAAATGAAATATTTGTGGCAATAGGTTATTCCATAATAACATGGTTATTAACCCAATCCCTGCTAAAGCGACCAAAAAGATTGGTGCAATTAAAAATCTGTTTCTTTTATTAAAGGTTCTCATTTTAAATAATTTTTAAAAGTTTAGTAATTCATTATATATGATTTGTAACCGTTCCCGGAGATGTAACACAGCATATCGTTTCCTTGAGATAAGAGTATTCACGGTTTCGCCTGTTATTTCGGCAATTTCTTTAAAAGGGGTTCCTTTTAATTCATGTAACTCAAATACTATTTGTTGTTCCGGAGGCAGTTCTTTCAATGCTTTTTCAAGCTCTACCCAAAATAAAGATTGAAGGTATTCTGTTTCTGGTGTATTCTCTACATCAGATAGTAGTTCTTCAATTTCTGTGACCATATCGTCTTCTTGATTGTCAAACAAGAAGTTTGACAAAGGTTCGGGTTTTTTCACCCGATACAAATCATTAATACGATTACTGGCAACCTTATATAGCCATGCCGAAATATGCTCAATCGGTTTTAACAATACGTCGGCTTCCGCCAGCTGATAGAAAACATCCTGTAAGATATCTTCGGCATCTTCTGTTAAATGAACTCGTTTTCGGATAAATCCCTTTAGACGGCTACTGTAATTCCGGACTATTTCGGATATATTCTGTTTCTGTGTCAAATTATTTTATATTGTTGAAATTCTATCATATGAAAATTGCTGGTTACAAATTGATAGACGGATAAATCAAACAAATATTTTAAATAAAATCCAATGTTAAATTTATATTTAGTAAGTATTTGATATTTAATCCGCCTTCGCGTAAAG
>PMEC01000234.1:7150-8085 GCA_003155705.1 Bacteroidales bacterium | reverse complement strand
TTACCCAGCCATCGTGCTTGTTGTCCTTCTGGCGATAACTGATAAAAATATCGTATTCAAAGCCTGAAATAATACTTGGCATATGAACTCTATTTATTTCAAATTTAAGTCATAAACATGCAAAATACAAAAATTTATTTAACACACTTGAATAGATTCTCAGAATAGAGAATTGAAAGATTTAGTTATATTATTATATCTGCATCTAGTCATTCTGATTGAAAAGAGGTCGAAAAGGGGATGGCAGGGACAGATCTTAATGCGTTTATTATAAATTTTAATCGAATCTTCTATTTGAGTTTACCTCTAAATAGTTCTACCCGTTTTAAGTTCCTTGTTTTAAAATAATTCCCAAATTTATTTGGACCAAAAATCGTAACTTAGTTGACTGGGAAATCAANNGCCGCTTCTTTTATTCCGGAAAATTTATTCGGCCGGGGACTCCACAGCACTTCACATCCTGAAGAAATAATAGTGAGGCCCGAAATGAGACCCGGACCCAAAGAGTCCATAAGGTTTTCGGTAATAGGTATCAATCATAACCATATTATGGGAATGGTAAGTGCACTCATTAACGGAGGAGGGGAACTCGTAATGGTATATTCAAAAGAACCTGAGCTCCTGAGTGGCTTTACCAGAAGTTTTCCTAATGTTAAAATTGCCAGAAAAGAGGAGGAGATCCTCAATGACAATTCCATTAAACTTGTCGCCAGTGCAGGAATCCCGGTTGAACGCGCTCCGCTTGGTATAAGGGTTATGAAATCAGGAAAGGATTATATGACCGACAAACCCGGCATCTTAACTTTTGAACAGTTCAGTAATGTAAAAAAAGTACAGAAAGAGACAGGCCGTATCTATTCGATAATGTACAGCGAGCGTCTCAGTGTTCCTGCTGCTGTGAAGGCCGGTGAACTGGTGCAGGCAGGTGCGATTGG
>PMEC01000234.1:5584-7108 GCA_003155705.1 Bacteroidales bacterium | reverse complement strand
TACCCGGATTATCAGGATTTTGGTGACATGAGCGTCCGCAGCCCCCATGCATCAGGTTATATCCGTATCGACTGGTTCACACCTGACAGTCTTGCAACATGGGGCGATGGAAGGATGTTCATTCTTGGAACAGAAGGTTATATCGAATTGCGCAAGTACATAGATATTGCCGGCCGGAAAGGGGCAAATCATTTATTCCTGGTAAATAATAAAGAGACGACATATTATGATTGTTCAAATGTGTATTTGCCTTACGGTGAACAGCTTGTGTCGGATGTGGTCAACCGTACCGAAACTGCAATGCCCCAGGCTCATTGCTTCCTTGCCACTGAACTGGCGCTGACTGCACAGAAAATAGCCCGCAAGATCAACGGCTGATCATTTTCATACATTCTATTTATAAAATGGACTATCATGAAAAACTCCGGAATACTCCTGCTTTTTCTTTGTTTACAGGTTTTATTGAACCATTATGGGTTTGCACAAAATCCAATTATCCGCGACCAATTTTCTGCCGATCCTTCAGCCAGGGTTTTCAATGGCACGGTGTATCTGTTTCCATCTCATGACATTCTTGCCCGGGAGGGTAGGGGCCGTCCGGGTTGGTTTTGCATGGAAGACTATCATGTATTCTCATCTTCAAACCNNGAAAGTATTATTTCTATTTCCCTGCTAATGTCAAAGCCAGCTCCGGCAGAGGGTTTGGAATTGGAGTCGCAGTTGCAGACAATCCGGCAGGACCATATACTCCACAACCCGAACCAATTAAAAACGTTCATGGTATCGATCCCTGTCCTTTTATCGATAAAGACGGCCAGGCATATATTTACTATGCTCAGGGCAAAATCTTTGCGGCTAAGCTAAAAGATAATATGCTGGAACTTTCTTCTGAACCACAGGTTATCGGAGATCTGCCCGCGCAAGGATTAATAGAAGGTCCTTACATGTTCGAGAGGAACGGCATTTATTATATGACATACCCGCATGTGCAGAATAAAATAGAAAGGCTAGAATACGCAACAGCCAATAATCCGATGGGGCCCTTCAAAGTTACGGGTGTAATAATGGACGAATCACCTATGGGCACCTGGACAATTCACCAATCGATTATTGAATTCAACAATCAGTGGTACCTGTTCTACCATCAGAATGAACTATCACCAAAATTTGATAAGAACAGGTCCGTAAGGATTGACAGCCTCTTTTTTAACCCTGATGGTACTATACGAAAAGTAATTCCCACTTTTCGTGGAGTTGGCGTTACCAGTGCTCTGAAAAATATCGAGATCGATCGCTATAGTCACAAAAGCGATGCAGGTGTGTCAGTTGTTTTTCTTGATAGTCTCAATACATTCAATGGCTGGAAGACCATTCTCGGCAAACAGAATGCCTGGATATCATACAATTCTGTTGATTTCGGAAGTAAGAAAATTAAAGCGGTCCGGGTAAAAACCTTATCACAGGCCGGAGGCACATTGCAAATTCGTTTGGACAAGGCCGATGGAATATTGTTTGCAGAAGTAA
>PMEC01000234.1:0-5575 GCA_003155705.1 Bacteroidales bacterium | reverse complement strand
GCTCCCCTGACTGTTGAAAATTGCAACCAGATAATTGATGTTCTGTTAGCTGAAACTTCCTGACAGATAATCCCTTGTAAGTTGTTTTTTAGGATTATTGAAGAATTCCTCAGTTGATCCGGATTCGATAATCTTTCCCAAATACATAAACACAATGTAGTCAGCTATACGCTTGGCTTGTCTAAGAGTGTGAGTTACAAGAATAATTGTGTATTGCTCTTTCAGTTTGACAAACATTTCCTCGATTTTCTTTGTAGAAATAGGATCAAGAGCTGAAGTAGCTTCATCTCCAAGAATATATTCCGGTTCAATTGCCAATCCCCGTGCAAGGCAAAGTCTCTGTTGCTGACCTATTGACAGCTTTGATGCAGAATTGCGAACTCTTCCTCTTACTTCATCCCAAAGACCTACATACTGCAAATATTGGATTACTGTTTGATTGATGGCTTTTCGTTTTTTTAACCCGTGTATACGTGGTCCGTAAGCAACATTATCGAAGATTGACATTGGAAGAGGGCAAGGTCGCTGAGCAAGTAATCCCATCTTCTTCCTCACATCAATTACATTAACATTAACGCCATAGATATCCTCATCATCGACAATTACCTGTCCATTTATTTTGACTTCAGGAGTATCGTCATGCATCCTGTTAAGTGTTCTCAGAAGAGTTGATTTTCCACAACCAGAAGGTCCGATGATACAGGTTATACTTTTCTCTGGAATAGTAAGATTTATATCTTGCAAAATATGTTGGTTCTCAATATAAACGTTAAGATTTCTTATACTTATTGTATGGTAAGATGGTAGTTTCATCAGAATGGTCTTGTTATGATAATCTTCGAATACGTCCGATACGAATGCTAAACCCGGATTGTTCATAATTAAATTTTGTTTTTAGAATATTTCGAACTGAAATAGCGGGCGGAAAAACTTAAGATAAGAATTATAACTGTAAGTATTACTGCAGAAGCATATGCCCTGTTCTGTACCTCTTCGACAGGGCTCCCCAACTGGAAGAAGATTGAAAGAGGTAAAGTTGCAGCGGGATGATTGAGGGCATTTGGTAAATTGTCGGTATAACCGGCTGTGAAAAGGACAGTTGCGGCATCGCCAATACCCCTCCCTACAGCAAGCAGGATTGCAGTAACCAGGCCAGGCATCAACTGTCTGAGAATAACTTTTGACATTTCATATTTTGTTGCTCCAAGAGACAGAAGAGCATCGGGAAGATCGCGTGGCAATAGCCTTGTCACCTCATCGAAAGAGCGCACCATGATTGGCATTATCAATAATGCAACGGCGATTATCCCCCCGAGCAATGATGCTCTCATTCCCAGAAAGATCATCAATGCGAATCCAAAAGCGCCATATACTATCGAAGGTACTCCGAAAAGTATATCAAATGAGAAACGGATTATGCTAGCAAAAACCGATTTCTTTGGAAGATAAAAGTTGATAAATAAAACAAGCGGTACGCTCAAAGTAAGACTTATCACAACTGAGCCTGAAATCAGGTATAGTGAACCGATAATCGCGTTAAGTACCCCGCCTTCCTTACCAAGATAAAAACCCCCGCCGGGAAGCTTTGATACCATATCCCAGTCAAGCGCTGGCAGTCCTTTATAAAGTACTGTCCCAATGATAAAAAGAAGGATGCTCATGATGACACAAATTGAAATGATCATCAGAATCTTAAAAAATATCTCTTCCTGTCTTTTGGTGTTTATCATAGCAATTCTGTCTGGATCATAAGCTGAATCTTTTTTCTATCTGATTGAGGGTTAGCCTTGAGATGGCATTGAATATCACAATTATTATAAAAAGCAAAAATGCTCCGAACATCAGCGCAGACTCATAGTTTGGCATCGACAGCATCTCGCCGTAGTTGTTTGCAATAAGTGCCGGAAGAGGATAGCAGGCATCAAAGAGGGAATGAGGGATAATCGGAATGTTTCCGCATACCATAAGTACTGCGATTGTCTCTCCAAATGCCCTTGAAACTGACAATACAGTGGCAGCAATAATTCCAGGAAACGATTTTCTGAGCATTACTTTTTTAACAGTCTGCCATTTTGTGGCTCCAAGTGAAAGTGAGGCATCCGTAATCTCCTTCGGAAGCGACCTGAATACTTCGAGAAGGATGCTAATCAAAAGCGGAAGAATCATAATTGCCAGAACGAGTCCCCCTGCCAGAACAGAAAACCCGGAGGAGAATTCCACATATCGGGGAGCTATCTTGTTTGCGATCAGAGGTACAATAGTTAAAGTTCCCCAAACGCCATAGATCACCGGGGGAATACCCGAAAGAAGATCGATAACAGGCTCAAAGATCCGGCTTATGGTTTTTGATGCATATGTGCACAGGTAAATGCCTGAAAGAAGGGATAACGGGAGAGCAATAATAATAGCAATAAGGGAAACATAAAGTGTACTGATGATATATGGAAGAAAACCGAACTCTCCTTTAAATGGCTTCCAGTTCCCTGAAGAAAGTAATGCCCAGAGGGATTTCTCTTTCATTATCGGCAAAGCCTTAAGCAAAAGGCTTACCCCTATCACCAGCAGAAGCAGCAGTGAAAAAAAGGCGATGCCCAGCATTATTTGCCGGGCAGATTTATCCTTAAATGCTCTTATATATTTCATGGATCATTCCAGCTTCTTAATTTCAGATAAAATCTTGTCGTTTGGCAATGCAATATATCCTGCCTCGTGGACAAATTTCTGCCCGTCTGTTAAAACCCATTTTATGAATTCTCTCAGAACCTTATTGTTCTTTGGATTTCCTTTACATACAAAATATAGCTCCCTCGCCGGCGGTGAAGGATATTTTCCGGAGGAGATGGCAGCAATAAGATCATTCATAGAGTTATAGAAGTTCTCATCATCATCGATCTTTCCATTGTTATTAAGATCTATAGGAACGACCCTCAACCCTTTAACCTGTTGTTTGGTTTTTGCATCGTAGGCATAGCCAATATTATTGAAGCCTATTCCAAGAGGGTCTCTTTTTACTGCCTGAGCCAGGCCCGGGTCGCCAAAGACTCCGACACCCAGCAGGTCTTCCTGCTTCTTTCCAAAATACTTTGCCCACATCTCTGCGGCACCACAGGCATCAGATCGCGTATATACATGGATCGGGGAAGTAGATTTTATGTTAAAGGCCTGTGCCCATGATGTATATTTCCCTGTAATCCAGATATTATTGCCTGCATCCTTCTTCATCCCTTTGACAAGTATCTCAATTATTGAAGGATTCTGTTCACTCATAACTGCGACAACGGCATCCTTTGTTACTGCAACCGGAAATGCACCTTTCTTCATCTCTTCAGGATATATCTCCCGTGAAACCATTCCTATCTCGACCATTCCGGCCAGGGCATCGGCAATACCCTTGCCAGCACCTCCTGCAGAAATATCTATCCTGACATCGGGATTGATCTTTCTGAACTCCTCAGCCCATTTAATTGTCATAGGGTAAAGAGCAAAAGCCCCGGAGATGCTTATCTGGCCTGATAGTTTTTCCTGACCTGCCAGGTTTCGAAAGCAGGTTGAAAAGAAGATGACAGTTATAAATACTGCTGTTGTTATTTTTTTCATTTTTAGCTGTATAATATTTTAAAAACCAATTTGTAACTGGACAGCCAGGTAATCATTTTTCACAGAAATGCCCTGTTCGGACCGGAAAGTATAATCGATTTGCAATTTGCTCCACTTATTGAAAAGGAAATTACCTCCGATAGTATAATTTGTTGTAGTATTATCTGGCTTTGAAATATTAGGATCATAAGTGTCATAACGGACAACGAATTGCAGCTTTTGCGGTAATACAAAGTAGCCTGCCATTAGGTACCAGCCTGACCTGTCTGTCTTACCATCCTTTCCTGCAATGTATTCCCCCCTTATTGAAAATCTGGGCAATACATAACCTGCTTCAAAGCCCAGCCTGTCCCTTGCCTGGGCCTTCCCGGCAACGTCTGGTTTGGAAACCTTATCCCATCCATTATAATATGACCCCCCGAAGTAAAGGCCTTTTAACGGAGTGAATACGAGCCTGGCAGCTATATCTTTATTACTGTTAGCAGTATCTGCTACATTTACTCCTGAACCATTAAGAACTGCTACACTGTATTCAACTATTGGAGCCCCGTTTATCTTTAGGAATGTTCCTCCTGCCTGGATTCCAATGTCCCTACCGTTTGTATTACCAAGAATATCTTTGCTTCTTGCAACAAGGGCTTCAACAACCTGGGACCGGTCAATCACTTCAAGCTCTCTATCCGCAGCAAGGTTTTCATATGAAAAAGGGATTTTAAACTGACCAGCTGTAATTGTAAAATAATCGGCAAACTTAATCTCTGTATAGGCATCAATTATCTTTGGTGAGCCTGCAAAATCTGCCAGAAGCCTGTATCCGAAAAATGGAGTTATGGAACCTTTCAGATCAAGTCTGGCACGCCTTATATCGAAACCGCTTGTTTTACCGCTCTCCTGAAGCTGCTGATATCGTACCTGAGAATATCCTGAAAACTGAAAAAGACTGGAAGTATTTAGGGGAAACGTTTTTTTGTTTGCATCTACCTCCTGTTGTTTCAGAGCAGCCTCAGCCCTGATTGAATCAGCTTGTTGCTGTGTTATTGATTTATTTGCTATCAGAAGGTTAAGTATGTCATTTGAGGACTGTGAGTAAGTACTTTCTTCAATCGGAATTAATAAAACCGCAATGAAAAAAAAAGTTCTAAAAATGGTTGAAATTTTCATAAGTCAATAACGTCTACTGATTTAGTGAACAAAAGTATATTTATGACTTTTTATTGTAATTAGCATTTTCACCAAAAATCATTACGCTTAAATACTTAACTTTAGGTGCGTATAAATTACAGATCAAATGATACTTTCCAAGAAAACAAGATACGCCATCGTAGCACTTACAAGGCTTGCAAGAGAGTATGGCAAGGGCCCGATTCAGATTAAGGAGATAGCTGAAGAAGAAAAGATTCCTCAGAATTTTCTGGAAAACATATTACTTGAGCTCAGAAAATTGGGAATTCTTGGTAGCAAACTAGGTAAATCTGGCGGTTACTATTTACTCAAAAAACCTGAAGAAGTAAATCTTGCTGAAATTGTACGACATTTTGAGGGGACAATAGCTTTAATGTATTGTGTCTCTGAGAAGGCATATCAACCATGTGAGTTTTGTAAGGATGAATCGACATGTGGAATCAGAAAAGTTTTTAAAGAAATAAGAGATACTACCTACGATATATTAAACAGAACAACTCTTGCAGCTTTAATACTCTCTAATTATTAACCCGAATTATCCAGCGGTTAAGTTTTTTATAATCTGCAATTTCAAATCATACTTGTTCGAGGCCCACTCTCACTCTTTTTTATGCTCCCTGACTGCTGAAAGTTGCAATTAGTTTAAATCTCTTTGTTTAGTTTAATGTTCTGTTATATAACAATATATGAGTTTATTAATCATAACTTATTGGTCAATTTTATTTTTTAACTCGCGAAAACCTTTCTAATCAGCTCAGTTATCTCCAGGGTGCGGCCGAAGAAGATCTCACGATCC
>PMEC01000090.1:5660-19920 GCA_003155705.1 Bacteroidales bacterium | reverse complement strand
CCTAAGTCAATATTCATAGTATTGCCGTTGCAGGTATAAATGAAAGCATAATCTCTGCCTTTTGTGGCAGCAAGATAATCATACCTTTCTCCCTGCCTGCCAGCTATCAGGTCTTGTGCCGGGATTCTATCAAAATAGGGCCTTGATAACATCAACTGTTTAAGATATTTCATTTGAGATGCTCCTGTCGCATTTAAAGCAACATCCCAATTATCTTTCACACCGTAAGCAGATTCTATGTCATTTTTTTTATGAAATTGCATTACAGCATTGTTGCCATAGGTAAATCCGCAACCACCTGCAAAAACCGACCAGTAAGCATACCTACGGACATCTGAGTCGGTCCAATATGGCTGTGTTGGATCGTGAAGACCCTGCGGAATACCTTCATAAGAAGGTTCACCATCCATTGTTGGTTTGAATGGAATTTTATTATAGTCATTAACAACATATTTCCAGTTGTCTTCACCATAGCTAAGCCCGATGGTGTCTTGATCGTACCTCCGATGACCAGATTGGAACATGTTAAAATCAAGCCATTTCTCGTTGTGAAACCAATCAGATGATTGAGTTCTGCCGAAAGGGTGAAAGGTCATGAGTTGCCCCGGACAGATTTCCCGTATTGTCGATCCTATTGTATTCCATATAACAGTCGAGTCACTGCCTTTTATGTCTCCGCCGTTTAACCAGATAACATTTGATTTTTCCTTGTATCTTTTGGCCAACCATGTCGCGTACTTTCTGACTCTTTCACTGCTTATACTGCCATTCCTGATATTAGATCCCCAAATTGGTACAAGGGCTAAATATATTCCTTTTTTTTGAGCCAGACTTACCAGGTAATCAACATGATCCCAATAGTTATAATGGTTGACTCCAAACTTCGAGTTTTCTGGTGTGGTGAATGGCCTTTCAATATCCCGGTCAATCAGGGCAGAATCGCCATAAACATTTACCGCATTTTTAATATTTTGTATTACCATTACCTGAATCACATTAAATCCTTTTTGACGCCGATCTTCAAAATATTTTTCAGCTTCTTCACGGGTTAGTTTTGTAAAGAGCATCCATCCTGTATCGCCCATCCAGAAAAAAGGATCACCGGTTTTAGTCATAAGAAATCTTTTATTTTCCGATATCCGGAGTTCAGGACATAACTCTGGATTGGTACCTGTTTTACAAGACAAAGACAACAAAAAATATGTTAAGAAGACCCAAAATTTAATTTGCATCGGATTTTTGGATTTAATGTTCAATATATTAATAAAGTATGAAATTGCTTATTCTTATTTATTTTGTCTTTTGTGGTTTAATAATCAATAATTCAAGCATTATTACAATTATGATAGTAAATGTTGTCAGAATAGTCGTTTGTACACCATTTTCTCCACCCGCAAGGAGGTTGCTACCTTTTAGTTGAAACAATTCTAATCCTTTATAATCAGGGATTGGTTTATAAAGAATGGAGCTGACCAGGAAATTCCAAATAAAGTGAATTGTAATGGGCATCCACAAGGTTTTTGTTTTATAGTAGGCAATTGCAAATACAAGTCCGGCTCCAAATACGTTAAAAGATGGAATGATTCCCGCTTTAATTGCTCCGATGTGCACAACTGAAAATAAAACAGATGTAATAATAATGGCTGATAGCGCATTAAAATTGGTTTCAATTGACTGATAGATGTAGCTTCGGAATAGAATTTCCTGCAAAGAAGCGTTGACTAATAATGCGATTCCATAAATAATGAATGTACCTGCTGGTATTGTATTTTGAGCTCCTTTAAATATCGTACCAAAAACATACTGACCAACAAAAGAAATAATTATCCAAAAAAGACCAATTATTAAGCCAATTGATATATTGTTAATTATTCTTTCGCTTTGAAATCCAAGTGTACTGAATTTTCTTTTTTCAACAAATTTTGTCATTATCAAACATGCCGAAAGGATACTGATAAATGGAATTAATTCAGTAATCAAACGAGACCATTCCGGTGGAAAAAACTTGTTGAATAATTTCATGAATGGAATTAACAATGGGGCCTGTAATAAGCCCCAAAAAATCAAAAACAATACTGTTTTCCAAATAGTTATCCAGAAGTGTTCTAAAAATTTTGTTTTCAAATTATGGTGAATTGTTATGGTTTTTGAACTTATAAATTCCCTTTAAATTTAGCAAAAGCAAATAATCCTGATAAGCAAATAATTACAACAGTTTCAAATCCAGGTCTGTTATTGCCTGGTTTTGGCACAAGGACACTGTATTGTCTGGTTCTATTTTGTTCAATCATTTTTATTATTTCATTATCTTTTTTATTACAAAGTTGACCAAAAGATTTCCAGTCATCCGCCTTATATAATTCATCAAATTTCTTTGGCGGTATATTTGAATACTGGTCAAATGCATCTTTTCCGATTTTAGTTTTAATAAAATCCTTTATAAGGGAAGGAGTATTTTCCTGAATATATATGGCATTTTTATCACGGGAAGTATATTGCCAGCGGTCTTTATATACCTTTTGAAGGCCAGCTTTTTGTTCGAAATCATTCCACATTTTAAATGCACCTACTTCTTCAGGATGAGACCAGATCAAAGGATGCTCTGCTAATAGCGATTCATTTATGGAATCCGCAAACTTTGCATAATTGTAAGATGGTTGCCATAGATCAGGTCCGAACTTTTGAAAAATTAGTTTTGATAATCTGGTTGCCGAATATGTTGCCCATCCTTCAGATTCTGTAGCAACCCAATTTTGATAAGGAAATATTCCGTATAAATGCGAATATTCATGAAGGATAGAATTTATGGGATCCGGAAATTGATGAGAAAGATTGGGATTCTTTAAAAAAGTACTATCAAGTATTTTGTCTATATATTGTTGTGATGAAAAATTTCCTTCGATACCCTGGGGATAAACGGCATTAAAACCTCCAGGTGCAATTCCGTATATAGTAATCCATTTAATGTCGGGTGAAATACCGAAATTTTCGAGGCTTACCTGGTTTGCCGCATGAAGAACTTTTGCAATCTGTGTCAATGCTACGCGCACAGAGACATCGTTATAATTAATTTGAATATCCTGTATAGTTTCGTGATATTTTGTCTCCATTTTTTTGTTTTCTCTAAGCAGATCCTGGAATTTGGGTGGGAATAAGGATGGGAAAAACAGACTAAATAATACACTTATACCAGAAATAGTGATTAAGCTGATTATTCCGGATTTCAAACTTTTACCGCGCATTGAGATTGCTGCAAGCAGGAGAGCTATTGATGGAAAAAGAAAAGTAAAATAACTCCCGGATACCGCTCCAAAAATAATACAACATACTAATATGCCAGTAAATGCTGCAGAAAGTACACCTGCCCAAAAAGAGTTTTTAAAAGTTTTTCTGAATGCGATAACCGAAAACGCCTGGGTTAATCCAACTCCGGATATTGCTGCAAATATTGTAACATTACCCTCGGAATTTGAAACAAAATCCTGTAAATAGCATGTTAATAACAATATAAGAATGATAAAAAATACACGTAAGAATTTATGAAATGGATTAATGTCCAAAATCCAGTTAACTGCAACAAAGGTAAGGGTAAAATACAACCAGCGTAACAAAAGCATTTCATTGAACTGAAATTTAAAATAATAATGCTGCTTAAAAGTAAACAGACATAATCCTGTGATGACAGGGAATGATATGAACCATATTGAATTTATTATCCCACTTTTTAAATCAGAAAGGAGGGGTTTGTTAATTAATTCTTTTCTAATGAGCAACAAGATTATTAGTATTGAAAAAACCAATTCCGAAAAAAGAGGTTTTGATAAAAACCCATTTCCCACAAAGCTTCTGGAAACCAGAAATGATTGAATATCAAATTTATTAAAAGCTAATACTATAATTCTGAACAAAAGTAAAACCAAAGTAATTGCTAAGAATAAAGGTGTTTTCTTTTGCTGGGATTTGATAGAATCTGCCTGGAAATTTTCAGTCTGTATCATCTGGTTCTTTTTTAGGCCTCACTTTAATAATTAATAAGATTTTATTAAAGACGTGAGAATTATATAGTTGTTGCGGCTGAAATTAAATCATTATTCAGATCACTTCTTTTATAGTTGTTTTTACATACTTATTAATTTGTATGCATTCATTTTTTTATTAATTCCTAAATCTATGGGAGACAATTTGTTAAGTCGAAAATATAAAAATAGACCAGGCTGTGGCTGTTTGTCACAGATTGAACTTTATGCCAATCAGGAGATCGAAATATGCTCGATTTGGAAACGAATTTGTCAAACCATAGCCCAGACTTGATTCTAAAAGAAGATTTAGATTCTTATATATTTTTATAAATGAGCCATATCCTATGTCAATAAAGGGTTGATAATCTACGTAAATTGGATTGACAACTACACCTGCCTGATCATAATTTGACTTAAAACGACATAATCTAACTGATGATTTTAAGTATGGATCAAATCTGTCAACTGTGTTTTTTAGATGATAATTTACCTGAATAGGAAATTCAAACAATGTCATATTTTCCTTTATATCAGTACTTTTGTGGTTGATATTTTTGTTTCTGAAATTTACTCCAAATGAGATAGTCACCCTTTCGGCTTCAAGCTTTCGGTCAAATCTGGCATTAAAACCAAATAAAAAATCACGGTAAAGTCGTGAATTAGCATCAGGGTTAAAGGAAAATGCAAAATGAGGAGAATATGATAAAGAAACTGACCATGGGGAATTATTCTGGTCATTTCCATTTGAATTTGCATTTTCTTGTCCGGAAACAGTTAAGAATGAAGCTATGAACATGAACGCCGAAATCAGAAGAGCATTTTTCATAACTAGTTGTTATTATATATTATAAAAGTTTTGCATGCTGCTNNTATTCTCATTTGTACTAAAATTCAGTCAATCACATTTATTGTCCCTCTTTTTTTTAAGACATTTATTATCTGAGTAACTTCTTCAGCCATGTGTGTTCCGATCAATATTGTTTTCCCACTGGTCAAGGTAAGCTTTATTCCATAGTGTCCTGGCATTGTGTAACACCATCCCTTACCTGGCATATACTTAAGTCCAAAGCCCCAATATTCTTTCATGCCATCATATTTGATAACGCTGACATTTTTAACCTCTTCCCAATAAATGATTTTCATCCTGGTTTGCAAAGGGAAGAATCTAAAACTAATGTATTGTTCAGTGATCAGAGTCTTCAGATTAAATGAAAAGAACAAAATAATTAATAAAAACATCCCTATATTAATTATTATTAATGCAAGATCACCGGCAGGTCTGGTACCCCAAGGTTTGTTAAAGATCACTTGCTGTATAAATCCCCAAAGAAATAATGATTGTAATAATCCTGACAGGATATAAATAGTTAGTTCTTTAAATCGCTGGTTTTCTTCAAATTGTATCATGGTCGTCGTTTAAACTAATGCTGATAGTACTGCACTTGAAAGAGTAGGACAAGACTTATTTACTAAATTGATCGTTTTAGTCCTGTAATTTTTAAAATATTAATCTGAGTAGAAATACTATAAATCCAATTGGTGTTGTTGATATCATTGGGCTGAATCCTCTTTTATATCCGTTATTTTTGTACTTCTTGACCAGGGAATATTTGTTTGCATGAAAGAATTTTGACTTTGTTTTGTTAAAATGATAGGTTAATTGCGTAATAAGCCCACCAAATAGGATGATACCAATTGAAATCAGGATTTTAGAAAGCCACATCTGATTCTGGAATAAATCCAGCCTCAATGCAATAAAAGCAAAAACAAAAAAAGTCACTTTAATCAAGGATCCAATTCTATGGAACATAAGAGCTTTTTTGCTTCTTGGGATTGGAATACTAACGACTTTTGATTTAATGCTCCCCATCGGGCCAACACCTCCATAAATTCCAGTCGATTTGTGCATATTAAAGTAAAATGGAATCCCATCAGCTTTCCGGTCAACTGTAAAAAAACAGTCAAGGTCTTTAATAAAATCTTTATACTTTACTTTTACTTTTTGTTGTGCACTCTCTCTTGCAGAATTGGAATCATTCCGGATATCCGTTTTAATAAATTCTTCATTTGGAATCTGAGTCTTAACATTATTGATGTACTTGTCATACAACAAATCATAATTTATCCGCTTGTCCGGATAACTCAAAATATGATATGCTTCATAAATCTCAATAAATATCTCGTTTGCATTTTTATGTTCGCTGACATCCGGGTGATTTTCAAATGCAAGTTCCTTGAATCTTTGTTTAATCGAGTCAGGAGAATCTTCTCTTGTCAGTCCGAGAATCTTATAATAATCTTTCATTATCCGTGGTTGCTGCGGGTATTAATTTCTAAATGCTCAGACAGCTTTTAGTCGCCCTGTAGCAAAAATTTTCCCTGCACTCTTTAATTTAAATAATTGTCTCAACGTCAAGCTTTTCAGCATATATTTAAATGAGCTCATTTCAGAGTATTTCATTTTAGCTTCTTTATCAATCACAAAACCCATGTCTTTGAAGAACCTCTCTGCTNNTCTTCAGTATTCTGTTGTTTATTAAAATCCTTTATTTCCTCATTAAATTTAATGCCAAGTTTGGCTTCTTTGTTTTTTTTGGACAGTCTCTTTGTTACCAGGATCTGACATGTTTTTAAGAAACCCTGTCATGTTTCGATAAATGCCTTTCGTATATTCATAAAACCCTGTCATGTTTTTAAGAAACCCTGTCATGAGCTATAACTCATTATAGCAGAAACAAGGATGAATTTGTACATAACGGCACAGCCCATCCGGTCAGTTGTCCAAGTTAAGAGCATGGAGTTGTCCGGTAGCGAGACTGGTATGGTGCAATATTTGCAAAAGTAGGGTGCTGTTGTTTGAGGGATCGCGTTACGATGGCGCAAGTTATTAGGTAATGTTTAAGCTTATTGTATCCTTCCATGGGGAGGGTCTGCAAATGCCGTGACAAGTTTATTTACTTTATTGACCATGTCAACCGCAGGCTGTTATCATAGGTAACTGATTTACAAATCATTTAATGCTTTATGAACGAAATTACTTAGTTTATCCTTGTCAAGATGACCATTAGTTCTCACACCGGTACAAACATCAATTGCAAATGGTTGTACTTCTTTAATAGCTTGTCCGATATTGTCAGCGTTCAATCCCCCGGCTAAAAAGATCGGGCATTTGGAATTGTCACGGATAAGTCTGCTTAATGTCCAATTGTGAACTCTGCCGGTGCCTCCTAACTCTTTGATTTTAAGATTTGGATTTCCACTGTCCAAAAGTAAAGCATCAACCTGTTGAGAAATACTAATAGCAAGGTCAACAGATTTTTGGTCAATCACGTGAATCACCTGAACAATTTTAACTGAAGGGAGTGCAGTTTTTAATTGGTCATAAGTCCCGGTAGAGAGCAGGTCAACTATTTGTATTGTATTTGTATTTGTCCTGTGATGATGTTTTATTATCTCTTTTACGGAAGTTTCGCTGGTTAAGAGAAAAGACCCAATTGGAGGAGGCACAGTCATGGCTATTTGTTTAATAAGCTCATCAGGGATTGGTCCGGGTCCACTTGGCATTTTGCCAACTAATCCAATTGCAGAAGCGCCAAATTGGATAGCGGTCTTTGCTTCATCAATACTACTGATGCAACATATTTTAATCCTTGGTTTCATATATCAGGGGGTATCGGGTGCATTCGAGCTTACGGCTAAACGGTATGGAAATATAATGTGTCCAGGCTTATTTATTTTATTGACCGGGTTGCAACAGTAAATTATTAGTTAATAGCCTACAATCAGGACAGATGTTTAATTATTTATCAAACTTAGATCCTCGAATTTTTTCTTTACCTTTTTAAGATCTTCAAACTCAAGATTGTCAAGGTTTAAAGTCCTAATGGAATCCTTAAGTGTTATTTCTATCTCGAAGAGCTTGATATTTACAGAGATTATTTCCGAAAATGGAACGGATTCAACTTTTTTTGTGTCAGGCAACAGAAATCTTAGTTCTTTGTCGTCCCATTCTATGTAGTACTTTCTGTTTTTAAGATTTGAATAACCCATTATAACGAAAAGTAATCCTTGAACAGTGAAAAACACGGAATTCCAATCACCAGACGGAAATTTGGTATTGAAACCATTGATTAAGGATTTAATAAATAATGATAATCCAAGAATTGTAGCTATAGTCCCCAAAATAATGAAGATTCTAGTCAATACTTTGAGGACTTTAAAAACCCTGATTCTCTCCATTTTATATCAATTTATAAATTAGCAAGTTTGAAAAGTAAAGATAACTGTCATTGTGTTTAAGAGTTGGCCGGCAATCAAAATTGTCATGGGAACCCGAAAAAATGGTCAAAATTAGAATAGCAATTTTCATTTTCATTTTTATTATTTGAACCTATGTGAATAAAGNNAAGTAATAAAGTTTGAATTATTTAAATTATTTCGGTTTGACTATCCCGACCCAGCCGCCATCTTTTGCCATTGTTACTTTGATTATTCCACCCGCCTTAACGTCCTGCATTTTTTTCATGAGCTCCTTTGGATCTTTATCCGAGTTTTTTGAATCAGCCCAAATCTCTATCACATAATCACCGGCAGACAGAAAATCCAGCTTCAGGTTGATAGTTTTTCCACTACTGTTATTCATGACTCCTATGAACCATCTATCACCGCTACGTTTTGCAATTGCAACATAATCACCCGGATAACCGCCAATAAACCTGATATCATCCCAGACTGTCGGCACAAGTTTCAGGAAATCGGCACCGGGCTGGTTAAGAATATTATCGGGGTTATCGCAAACCACAGTAAGCGGACTTTCATAAATAACAAACTTTGAAAGCTCCGCAGTACGGGTATTCCAAACAAGTGTCGGGGTCTGGTTTTTGAATTGGTCTCTGGTAACATTTAGAAAACCACCAGGAGTATAATCCATCTGACCTGCGAGCATCCTGGTGAATGCAAGTTTGATGTTGTGCTCCGGACTCATTTTATCGGAAAACTTGTAATATTCATTACCCATAACTCCTTCACGGGTAATCATATTGGGCCATGTACGGATGATGCCATCGGGCTTATATGCTCCATGAAAATCGACAAGAAGGTGATACCCGGCAGCGCATTTAATAATATCATGATACCAGTTAACCATTTGCTGATCATCCCGATCCATAAAATCTATCTTGATTCCTGCCGCCCCCCACTTTTCATATAGAGGAAAAGCCTGTTTAAATGCAGCATTACGATTCACATCGCTGGAATAGAGCCAGAGAAGAATTCTCACATTTTTTGTTTTGGCATAGGAAATAATCTCCGGCATATCGATCTGAGGCGCCCACTTTTTGATATCGGCTTCAGGAGTATTGAATTTCCCATACCATTGCCAGTCAACCAGCATATACTGCCATCCCATTTCAGAGGCCAGATCAATATATTTCTTAATGACAGGCATTTCCATCTTTACATCGCTGCTCCACCAATTATCCCAGGCGCTGATCCCTGGTTTAATCCAGGAAGGATCCGGTATAGCGCAGGGATCGTTAAGGTTCTGGATTATTTCAGATTGGATAAGGGTTCCGGGATTGTCTCCGATCATTAATACCCGCCATGGAGTATAGATTTCATCGCTGAAACGGACCTTCACTCCGTCCTCAGGTTCCCCGGGTACAGGTACAAGTTTGGTTGTGAGTTGATTGGGAGTGCCGTTTGTTCCAATATAGAATGCTGCATAATTATCTATTTTAGCTTCTGTTATTGCCACCCATAAGTTGTTTCCATAATCCATCAGGAAAGGCATTCCGGCTATGGTCTTTTCAGTGACGTAACTGAGAGGATGTTCCATGAACTCAGCTTCATTCGAGGAAGAATAGCCACCTTTGTATTCAACAATCCAGGCTTTAGGATCGCCAGGCATTGAGAAAGCTGTAAGTTCTTTAGTTATTTGTCTGTCGCCTGGTTTGGCGGCTCTGGAAAGCCTGTACCGGAATGCCGCTCCATCATTAAATATTCTCACCTGGAGTTNNACCGGCTTCCATGTTTCATTGAAAGACTGAGCTGATTGATCCTCAACGGCGAAACCTCCTGACATCGGGGGCTCATTTTTAAACTCGAAGCCCAATTGCGAGGAATTAATTACCGGCTGTCCCCTGAAGGTTATTGAATAGGATATTTTTTCACTGTTATTAACATTGAAAACAATACTATGGTCTGGGGAAGTTACTTTGAAATCCTGAGCAAGTGAGTCTAAATTTAAATAGGTGCCAAGAATAAGAAATGCCAGTATTTTTAAATATTCTGTCCGATTAGCTTTTATTGTCATAATTATATATTTATTGGTTATTTTCTTCTGTATGTATATTCGGGGATTGCTTCGTCATCCCGATAGTTATCTGGATTCCTCGCAATGACACTGAAATTCAGTTTCATTTCGGAAGGGCAAACCTAACGCCTCACGCCTCATGCCTCATTATAGCCCAGCCCCGTCAGTCACATAAGTAAATTAATGTAATGTATTGAAATACATTTAAATAATACTTACAGCCCAACTTTCTCCTTTCACAAATCATACTAAAGTTAAATAAGATTATTTGAACCCGAAAATTTATTTCTGAATGTTTTCTAACAATTTCTCCATCAATAAATGGCTATTGGCTTTTTTCATTCACTAAATTAAAGCTAACTTGGCATCATACTTATGAGACTAGTATTTTTATACAGATATTTTCTGCCGTTTTTCCTTACTATAGGTATAATAGTCTCATTATCATTCTTTTCAAGTCCCTACGAAGTTAATAGTACCGTGAGTGGCATTTCGTCTTCTTCAGAGTATACAGGACCCTTCTCAGAACCTGATGATGCAAAACCATCCATTCCGGCTGAAACAGATGTGTTAACAATTCCGCTTAAGAACGCCGGCAGACTTTTTATGATTGAAGCAATTATCGATAACCAGTCGGGTAACCTTATTTTTGACAGCGGAGCTACAGGACTTGTTATGAACAGAACTTACTTCAGGAAATATGTCAAAACTGATATACAGAATTCAAATGGCATAACCGGTCCGGTTGCA
The DNA here is from genome assembly GCA_003155705.1 of Bacteroidales bacterium. Classification (GTDB taxonomy): domain Bacteria; phylum Bacteroidota; class Bacteroidia; order Bacteroidales; family VadinHA17; genus LD21. The sequence continues at coordinate 8,838 of PMEC01000090.1, read as the reverse complement.
GAGGTTGAAACAATAAATCTAGGTAAGGTTAATGTTTCAGGCTTGACATTTACAAACATCCCCGCGTCGCTCGCAGACCTTGGACATATAGAGAACAGGAGGGGTATAAAGGTACTGGGATTGATAGGGTTCGAGTATTTAAGAGACTTTGAAATTGTCATTGATGCTTCAAATAATGAATTACAGTTACATAGAATTGACTCGCGCGGAAACAGGATAAGTGAAACTGTCAGGAGCTTTCAACCTGATATTACCCAGCCTTTTGAGGTGGTTAAGAATATAGTTTTTCTCAAGGGAACAATAGGTGGCAAGATGCTCAGGTTTTGTCTCGATACCGGAGCTGAAACCAACGTTATTAGCAGTCATTCATCTAAGACGGTGCTCAGTACAATTTCGATCGACAGAAAATCGAATCTCAGCGGAGCCGGCCAGAATTCTGTCGAAGTCCTTTTTGGTATTATGAATGATTTTAATTTCGGAGGACATCAGCTGAAAAACATGGAGGCCATAATAACACATCTCGATGCTCTGAATGAGGCTTACGGTGTACAGATTGATGGCATGCTCGGATATAATTTTCTTGCCAAAGGAGCTATATGTATTAACTTTACGAAGAAACAATTTGGAATGAAATTTTTAAAAACAGAATTAAAATGAAATCAGCTATCCGATATCTTTTATTTGTGTTTTTAGCCGTAATGATCACCGGTTGTATGAATGATTATAGTTCCAAACCGGTTTGCCGTGTGGAAAATGGCCGGATCATCTTCAAACTTGATAAAAGATGGTCCGATCAGGAGATGAAGGAGATCCTGAGTCAGTACGATCTCGACAGCAGCCTTGTGGCAAAGGCTTATTCTGGTAAAGGTGAAGTCATGATTGACAGCATCTTATGGAAATACAGGACTGTCAATCCATTCTTTGCAGAATTGTCGAAACCTCTTGATAAAAGATCAGGGGACTTTCTTCAGAAGAATGAGGTTCTAATAATAAATGATTCATGGATCAGGAAGCCTTTGTTTGTTGAATCAGCGCCAGTGGTCTCCGGTCTTAATAGTTTCCGCAGGAGAGGGGCCTTTAAATATGAAAATGAGGTGGCACAATTTTTCCTTCCTAACCACAAAGATGCTTCAAATGTCTATCTTTCAGGTACATTTAATGACTGGAGCACTATGCAATCCCCAATGACTGCCTGCGATTCAGGCTGGATTTTAAGGATATCACTTAAACCCGGGAAGTACCTTTATAGATATATTGTTGACGGGAAATGGGGCACTGATCCAAATAATGAACTGCAGGAAAGAGATGATGAACGGAGAAATAATTCCGTTGTATTTTGTTACAATCACAGATTCGCACTGAAAGACAAAACAGAGGCCAAAAAAGTTATTGTGACCGGAAATTTTACCAACTGGAGCCGGGATAAGTTTCCCATGGAAAGGAATAGTAACGGGTGGTCTCTGGATCTCTACCTACAGGAAGGCACCTATGCTTATAAATTTATTGCAGACGGAAAATGGCTGGCAGATCCTGCAAATACTGACAACCGTAAAGATGCCAACGGAAATCTCAATTCGTTTTTCTCAATAGGAGAACTCTTTACATTCAGGCTTTCAGATTACCTGTCCGCGACGAAAATAATACTTGCAGGATCATTCAATAAGTGGAGGCAGGATGAACTTGTTATGACCAGGGACAATACGGGCTGGCAACTGCCACTTGCACTGGCACCCGGGAACTACGAATATAAGTTTATCGTTGACGGTGACTGGATCACGGACCCTGCAAATCCATATAAGACCGGATCAGGTGATTATACAAATTCATTCATGGCTTTCAAGCCCAATCATACTTTCGTACTCGAAAATTATTCTGATGCGGCAAATGTGAATCTTGCCGGCAGCTTTAACGGCTGGTCAGCAGATAGTTACAGAATGGTGAAAAAAGATGGTAAATGGACCATCTCACTTTATCTGAAACCTGGAAAATATACCTACAAGTTCATCGTCGACCGTAAATGGATACTGGATCCGGGTAACGAAATATATGAGGCAAATGAGTATGGTACAAATAATTCTGTACTGTGGATTGAACAATGAGATTTTGACCAGGGTTGCTTTAATCTAATTATTTAAGTATTGAAGTAAAAATGTAAATTTGTACAGAACAGATTTAGTGATTTAAAATCGAAAAATTAATCAACAAGCTGATCATCATGAATATGAAATTCCGTAACCTGTCAGGAAATATCTATGTTGTCCTGGCATACAGAATCTTACTTATAATGGTTCTGCTTACTGCTTCCAGAATAGGATTCTATTTTTTTAATCGCAGCATGTTCCCCGGGATCTCTTTCATCCAATTTATTACGATGCTTAAAGGAGGTCTTGTTTTTGATGTTTCCGCAGTTGTTTATTTCAACCTGCTNNAATGGGGCAGACTATGTTTATTTCCGTTTTTTGAATAAAAGAGCTACTGCAGATATTTTCAGGACATTTGAAAATGAGGAACGTCTGCCTAAAATGATACTCAGATACATGCTCGATTATTGGCCGGCAACTATATTCAGCCTGTTTCTTATTGCACTGTTGATCTGGCTATATAGCAGGATGAAGACAAGAAAACCTGAACCGGCAAATAAGATCTCATATCTGATTTTTAACATCGTGATGATACCGCTTGCCCTGGCTCTGGTTGTCGGAGCTGCCCGAGGTGGATACAGGCATTCAACCAGACCAATAACTATCAGTAATGCTGCACGTTATGTGAATAATCCACACGATGTGGCAATTGTACTTAATACGCCGTTCAGCATTCTGAGGACATACGGTAAAAAGGGACTCAAGAAATATAATTTCTTTTCTGAAGAGGAGTCGAAAAAATTGTACAACCCGCATTATATGCCTGCTGATACCGGGAAATTCGAACCAATGAATGTTGTAATTTTAATTATGGAGAGTTTTTCCAGGGAGTATACCGGATTTTTTAATAAGGAACTCGAAGGAGGTACTTACAAGGGTTATACCCCTTTTCTCGATTCACTTCTTTCAGTGGGGCTCACATTCGACGTTAGCCTTGCAAACGGGAATAAATCGATCGATGCAATGCCTTCGATTCTTGCCTCCCTGCCCTCTCTTGAAACTCCTTATATAATATCCCATTATGCAAATAACAGCAT
>PMEC01000090.1:0-5638 GCA_003155705.1 Bacteroidales bacterium | reverse complement strand
GATTTTGACGGAATGTGGGGAGTATGGGATGAGCCTTTTTTCCAGTTCTTTGCAGGGAAACTGAATACCTTCAAGCAACCATTTGTGACAGCAATTTTTTCTGTTTCATCGCATCATCCGTTCAAGGTACCGGAAAAATATATCGGCAAGTTCAGGAAAGGACCCATTCCGATTTGTGAAGTAGTGAACTATTCTGACTATTCGCTCCGGGAGTTTTTTAAAGAGATTTCCACGAAACCATGGTTCAAGAATACACTTTTTGTCCTGACAGCCGATCATACCAACGAAAAGTTTCACAGGGAGTTCCAGAACACCCTGGGTCAGTTCCTCGTCCCTATATTATTCTATAAGCAGGGAAGCGATCTTCACGGATACAAGAATAGAATTGCACAGCAGATAGATATAATGCCGACTATCCTTAACTATCTTCATTACGATAATGAATATATAGCTTTTGGAAATAATCTCCTGGATGATGCGTATGAATCGTTCGGGTTTAATACGATTGGCAGTACGTACTATTTATATATGAAAGATCACATCCTGGAAATGATCGACAACAAACCGGCCGGTCTTTATAACTACAAAGCAGACAGGTATTTTCAATTTAATATGCTTGACAAGGAGTTGGATGTGCAGAAGCAGATGGAAGATAAACTTAAGGCTATTATCCAGACATACAACAGCCGATTGCTTGATAATAATATGATGATCAGTAAATAGCAACTTTATTATGCTTTTGAAAATAAATAAATCTTAACCCTATGAATTCACGTCGTCAATTTGTAAAACTGGCAGGCACGGGAATACTTGCTGCCGGAGTAACTTCAGTTTATGGCTCTGAAATAAAACCTATCAAGGAGTCCTCAAAGTTTGTCAAACCAACTGATCTTTTCAGTATTGGGATAGCCGGTTTTACTTTTATCCAGATACCTGTAGATCAGGCAATTGAAATAATGAAGCGGGTAGGTGTCACAAATCTGTCACTTAAGGATGTTTATATGCCCATGAACAGCACACAAGAGGTCATTACACAAGTGATGGATAAGTTTAAAGCTGCCGGTATAACCGTTTACACTGTGGGAGTTGTTTATATGAAAACGCAGGAGTCAGTTGATCAGGCATTTGCTTACGCAAAAATGGCCGGTGTAAAAATGATAGTAGGCGCTCCGAATTACGAATTACTTTCCTATACCGAGAAAAAGGTGAAAGAATATGATATCAAACTGGCAATCCATAATCATGGTCCGGATAATCCTCTTTATCCGAATGCAACCGATATCTGGAACCATATCAAGGCGATGGATCCAAGGATGGGGATATGCATTGATATAGGTCATACAACACGTGACGGACAGGATCCATGTGTTGATATTGAGAGATATAACAAACGAATTTTTGATATGCACATCAAGGACGAAACCAAGGCAGCCAAAGAGGGTCAGACGGTTGAAATGGGCAGGGGAGTGATAGATATACCTAAAATTGTGGCAACGTTAAGGAAGATAAAGTACAGCGGCATGTGCAGTCTTGAATTTGAGAAAGACATGAAAGACCCGCTTGCGGGCATTGCTGAATCAATTGGATATTTTAAAGGCGTATGTGCTGGAGAAAGATGAAAATTTAGAATACTGGGCATCAAATGTTTGATTTCATAATCGGATGGAATATTCTTTTTTAGGAGAATTAATTTTGGATAATTAAAAAATCGGTTAATTTTGCAGCTCAATTAATTATTGGTGCGGTAGTTCAGTTGGTTNNCCGCAAGAACTGCAAAACCCGATGAGAAATCATCGGGTTTTTATTTTCCGGAACTCGTTGAAAACCTGTTTTCATTAGAGGAACGGAAAATAAAAACCTTAGAGCCACTTCAGCGGCTGGTGTTTTGCAGTTCTTGCAAGATAACCTCAGGATGAAAGGGTCCGATCGAACGAAGAGAGATCATTCCCGTCCGCACCGCCAGGAAAAGCAAAAAGCCACTCAAATGTGTGGCTTTTTTTAATGTTGATGCTTTAGCTTGGATCTACTTCCATGTCGGAAGGTGGAGCCATATTCGCAAGTTTTTCTTTGTCTTTTTCAAGTCTTGTGATAATGGCTTTGTTAAAATCTTCAGCTTGTAAATCCCTTTTAAGCGAATACTTTTTTCTATGGTCAGCAGCAGAAATAATATCTTGCTCTTTTAAATCGTTTACCAGGATTGGTATTGTTAACTCATTTTTCATAGTGCAAATATACGAATAATCTGCCATTTCAGGTTATATATGCATTAAATTACCACATTATAAGAGGGTAAAGTAAGTTTAATATCCAATTTAAACTTTCGGTTTGGGATGTATATAAATAACATCTTCTTTCATCTGTACTTTGCGCTCTCTGCATTTCGATATAGTAACTCCCATGACAATAATCAGGATTAAGATAATAAGAAGTCTGAAGGGTCCGCTCTTAATTAATTCGATAATAAATAGGTCCTTCTTCATAATATTCAGTATTCTTGGCGTCTACACAATTCATTAATCTTAAGCATTCTTCCTGAGTTGTCTGCAATGATATAGATATTTAATCCGATGTTTTTCCATATCCTCAAAACTCCATTCGCTGAGCTTTTTTCTTTTCCCCGATGTAAGTTTTCTCAACTCTCTCCTGATCGAAAGTAACACCATCAGACAAGCTATTCCAAGTAAAAGAAATACTATATCGGGTACATTTCCCATTATAAAAGATTATTAAGTGCGCAAATGCACACCATAAAATTATTAAATAGTGATTTATAAAACAAATTTAAATTTTATGTCTCCTACTATTGAGGCCTGAAAAAGCTAAAGTTCACACTGCCATAGTTTCTGTGTTCGAAGAATAATTTATGCGATCTGAAGCTTATTTCTTTAGGGTGTTCAAGAATAAAAAAACCATCTTCACTTATTACTCCGGAGGATGAAACAAGGTCTGGCAGTTCATCAAGCCATGGGAGGTTATATGGAGGATCTGCAAAAACAATAGTGTATTTAAATTTGCAGGTATTCAGATAAGCTTTTACATCGATATGTACAGATTTTATATTCTCAAATTTCATTTCATTAATCATCTTTCGTATAAATGAAATATGCTTAGAATCTTTCTCTACAAGGTGTACTACAGGTGCTCCCCTTGAGGCAAATTCATAACTGATACTTCCGGTCCCGGAAAACAGATCAAGAACATTAACAGCTTCGAAATCAATACGATTTGCAAGAATGTTGAAGAGACTCTCCCGGGCATAGTCGGTGGTAGGTCTTGCCGAAAAATTTGAAGGTGGATTTATTCTCCTTCCTTTATTTTTACCGCTGATTATACGCAATTCACAACACTTATTAGGTTTATGTACTTATGGAGACTGGCATCATTAAATACATAACTGAATGTGAAATTACCTGAGGGTTCGGCAAACTTGACATTCCGGATATACATTACCAGATTCGAATAAAGATCGTCGTACCTTTCTGTATGTCCGCTAAGGTATACTGTCTCTTCCTGCTTGATATCCATGCTTTTAAAAACGTTCAGGACATAATACAGAACATCTGATACGTTCCTGTAATTAAATGAGTTACAAAATCTGAGAATATTTTGACTATAAAAAATCAGGTTGAAGAAATCCTGCTCAATATGAATATGAAAATAATTTTCTCCAATGTTCTTTCCTGATCTGCTGACATTGTCAAGTAGAGGCTTAAGGTGATGGAAGGGATGTACTCCGGGCCATCTGTTTTTTACAAGATTATTTATTGTTGGAGATGAACCAAAAACAAGAAATGAATCAGGATCAGTCAGTTTATTATTCAGGATAATAATTCCCTCAGGTGAAACATGGTTAAATGCGAAGTACTCATCTTTTCTTGCCGGGTCGAAAAGAGGAGAAGGGATTAATGTGAATTTTGAAGAAGGAGTAATAATGTTAATCTTTTTGTACTTTTTTGTAAGAAAATCATCCTTAATAATTATCCCGTCTATATCTTCGAATGTATATTTACGATTGTCTTCAGGCTGGAAAGATCTGAGCATAATAAACTTGTTCCTGATTGAGTCAAGAATGCAGAATGAAATAGAATCATGACTCAATTCGACAGATATTTCATAGTTTTCAGTCGAGTTGATATCGAGGGTCTCATCAAAAAGCTCCAGAAAAGGCATTAATCAAAATTTAATTAAGAATGGTATAACTAGTCTGTTTTCTCTGTGTAACTCTGTGCTCCTCCATGTAACTCTGTGTAAGTCCTTTTTTTTGTAACACAGAGAGCCATTGAGAATACACAGAGATTCACAGAGTTATATAAATGAAAATCTTGTTAATATTAATGAGGCTTCTATGTTTTTACTGATAAGAAGAATGTTTAAGTTTACAAGCAAATTTAGCAAAAAAAATCAAGTAACAATTTTGGTTACTTTCTAAAACAAATGCGTGAAACCATTATTTATAACCAGTTATGCAAGAACCTCGGGAATAATCCTACCGATGATCAATCGGACGCTCTTAAAAAGATTGCTGACTATATAACTGGAAATACAAATGACCCAATTTTTCTACTGACAGGTTATGCAGGTACCGGAAAGACAAGTCTGATAAGTTCGGTAGTAAAAACTCTCGATCTTTTAAGAATGAGATCTGTGCTTCTTGCACCAACTGGAAGAGCTGCTAAAGTCCTTTCCTCTTTCGCAGGGAAACAGGCTTTTACAATTCATAAAAAGATTTACAGGCAAAAATCATCAAAAGATGGAATGGGGAGTTTTGTGCTTGACAGGAACTTACATAAAGAAACTTATTTCATTGTTGATGAGGCATCAATGGTCTCAAATAGTTCAAATGATATTTCTCTTTTCGGAAGCGGGAAGCTACTTGATGACCTCATAGAATACGTTTATTCAGGTATTGATTGCAAACTTATTATTGCAGGTGATACAGCACAACTTCCGCCTGTTGGATCGGTGCTAAGTCCTGCTTTGGATCCTGAATCACTTAAAGAATACGGTTTTGGGCTTTTTTCGGCTGAGCTGAAACAGGTCGTTCGTCAAAGTGAGAATTCGGGAGTTCTTATGAATGCAACAAGAGTCCGTTTACAGGTTGCTGAACATGAACTGGTGCATCCCTCACTTGACTGCTCAAATTATAATGACGTAATAAGGATTTCAGGTGAAGAGCTCATTGAGGAGATAACTGCATCATATGGAACATACGGTCTGGAGGGGACAATCATTGTCGTGAACTCAAACAAGCAGGCCAACCGGTACAACCAGGGAATACGAAACCGAATTTTCTTCAGGGAGGAGGAGATCTCTCCGGGTGATATGGTTATGGTTGTAAAGAATAACTATTTTCATACAGAAGAGGAGGATGATACAGGGTTTATTGCTAACGGCGATATTGCGGAGGTAAAACGTATCAGGAAATATGAGGAGAAATTCGGCTTCAGATTTGCTGATATGCTACTAAGGTTTACAGACTATGATCTTGAGATAGAATCAAAAGTGATGCTGGACGTGCTTCAACTTGATACTCCTGCCTTACCGCCCGAGAAAAGCAGGGAATTATTCCAGAATGTCTTTTCAGATTATCTTTTTCTTAAAACACGGAGAAAACAGATTGAGGCTGTACGTAACGATC
>PMEC01000220.1:2323-3749 GCA_003155705.1 Bacteroidales bacterium | reverse complement strand
AAGCAAAAAAAGCTATTGAAGAGCTTAATGGTGCTGAAGTTAGCGGTAGAAATATTATCGTTAACGAATCCATCGAAAGACCTGAAAGAAGAAATTTCAGAGACGGTGGTGGTAACGACCGCAGAGGCGGTGGTGGCGGAAACAGACGGGANNAATTACAGGTAGTATCAAAAAAAATCAAAACTATGAAAGGTACTGTTAAATGGTATGACAGAGTTAAAGGCTATGGATTCCTTCAGACTGAAGACAATAAGGATATCTTTATCCATCGCTCTGGTTTAGAAGTTTCTCATACCGAACTCGAAGCAGGCCAAACTGTTGAATTCGAAATCGAACAAAGAGAAAAAGGACCAGTGGCCATTAAAGTAAAAAAAGTTGACTGATTTTGCTTTAAATGATAAAAAAAAGACGGGCGTGGTTTTAAACTTCGCCCATTCTTTTTCTATATCAATTCCTACCATTTAACTTTTTTCTTCCTCTCACTGCGATATCCCTTTTCGTGGTAACTCTTTTTAAAACCTTTATCTCTTCTGTAATTGCCTCCTTCATCTTCATCTTTGGGTTTTTCCTGAGCAATTTCAAGAACTACTTTCCTGTTCATATATTTCACATCTTTAAGCGAATCAAGAAGCTTGTCAGTATAGTTTTCCTCAACCTCAAAGAATGAGAAATTCTTCATAAGGTCAATTTTGCCTAGAGGTATCATCTTTCCGCTTGTATTCTTATTGATCAGATCAATCAGATGTTCAGGATAGAATCCATCCTTTTTACCAAGGTTTATAAAGAGCCTTGAGTACTTTCTATTGCCGCTTTCCGGTGATCTGCCTCTTCTTGAATCTCTGAATGAGAATTCTTTCTCAGGAACAGGTGCAATAAGATCATCATCATACCTGTAATCATCAAGGAACCTGTCAAACTCCAGTGCCACAACTCTTTTCAGAAGTTCTTCCCTATCCAGCCCTTCAAGTTTATTTTTAATCTCAGGAAGAAGTTTTTCAATCTCACGATGATCGGTCGATATTTTTTCAAGCTTTTCAACCCAGTGAAAAAGTTGTTTTCCGCATATATCACTTCCTGATGGGACAGGAATAACTTTAAATTTCTTCTTTATCTTTCTCTCGATCTGCTGCAGAAGATACTTTTCCTTAAGATTGACTAACGAAATTGAAATCCCTGTTTTACCGGCCCTTCCGGTCCTGCCACTCCGATGTGTATAAACCTCAGGATCATCAGGCAGTGTAAAGTTTATTATGTGTGTCAGATCGTCTACATCCAGTCCGCGTGCTGCAACGTCAGTTGCAACAAGAAGCTGCAGATTCCTTACCCGGAATTTATTCATAACTGCATCTCTTTGTGCCTGAGAAAGATCTCCGTGAAGCGCATCAGCATTATACCCATCGTTCATCAGTTTTGTCGCGATCTCCTG
>PMEC01000220.1:0-2252 GCA_003155705.1 Bacteroidales bacterium | reverse complement strand
GGAAACCCATGTTCAACATTTCATCAGCCTCATCCAGCACAAGGTTTGTAACTGATGAGAGATCTGCTGCTCCACGGTTTATGAGGTCTATCAGACGACCGGGAGTGGCAATAATTATATGGACGCCTTTTCTTAATCCTCTGATCTGATTATCGATACTTGCTCCTCCATAAACTGCTAATATTTTCAGTTTCCCCGTGAACTTGGAATAATCCATGAGGTCTCCTGTAATCTGCATACATAGTTCACGCGTTGGGCAAAGGATTAATGCCTGAGTTTTATTCAGTTCAGTATCGGTTGTTTGAACAAGAGGCAGACCAAAAGCCGCCGTCTTTCCAGTTCCTGTCTGCGCAAGGGCAATTATATCTGATTCAGTACCAAGCATCAGCGGGATTACCTTCTCCTGGACCGGCATGGGTTCCTCAAAGCCTAGAGCTTCAATAGCTTTAAGAATGCCGGGAGTGAATCCCATCTCTTCAAATTTTGACATTTTAATAATATAAGTTGTGCTTCCGGGAGCGGTTGATCTGTTGTCCCGATAGAAATGAACTCAAATACAACGGGGCTGATTATAATTTACGCTGCGCCTAAATCACCTGTTAATAAGACTGCAAAGATAGTCAATTAATTGGAATAGCAGTATTTATGTCTTGCGGATATGCAGGTCTTTCAGGTCTTTTCGCCCTTGACCCTTACGCCGTTAGTCCTTTACGCCTTTTTGTGATTTTTAACTTCATTAATAATATATTTAAATGAATGAGAATATCTATGCTAATTCACAGGTAAATTATATAAATTTGTAAATATGGAACCCGGACCGGTTAAAATATTTACTGTCAGGGATGTACCAAGACTGAGATACATCGTTGAACTTATTCTTGGTGAAATCCTCGGCCTTTCATGGGAGATAGTTACTGATAAACGTAAACTTGGTAAACATCCCGTCATTAACTACTCTGCGGAAGATTTAAATGGTTCTTTTAAGATTTATCCACATGGTATTTTGTCTGAGGCAGAATTAAAAGACTATAAACCGGAGATTAGTGACTGGAAAGGACTGCCTGTCTTTTTTCAGACTCCGGCCGGATCCGATATTCCTTTTGATATTTTTGCAGCATCATTCTACCTGGTGACCCGTTATGAGGAATACCTTGATTTTGAACCAGACAAGTTTGGAAGGTTTTCGGCTTCACAAAGTTTTGCATACAGAAATAAATTTCTTTCCAGACCTGTTATAGATCTATGGACCAAAGAATTAGTACGAGCTCTTCTTTCCAGGTTTCAGAACATGGCTTTTAAACGCAATCTATTCAGATCAATGTTGACCATTGATCTTGATCAACCATTTGCCTACCTTGGCAAAGACCTGTTCAGATCTCTAGGAGGGCTTCTTAAGGATATGAGCCATAAGGCAGGGAAAGCTGGGGATCGATATCGTACTGTTGCCAAAGGAAAAAAGGATCCATACGATGTTTTCGACTATATTTTCGAAATGGTCGAAAAAAATGCAGCAGATGTGCGTTTTTTCATTCCTGCGGGCGACAGTTCTGCACACGATCAAAATCCGTCAGTGGAAAACGACGATTATAGGAAACTTATATTGCGGATATCGAAGAAATATTCTGTCGGTTTACACCCCTCATTTTATGCATCTGATGACTCTGCTCTACTTTTAAAAGAAAAGCAGCGTCTGCAAAGTGTTCTATCTGGGGATATTTTGATTAGCAGGTTTCATTATATAAAAATATACTTCCCTGATTCATACAGAAACCTTATTAAAGCAGGGATAAATGAAGATTATTCAATGGGATACCCTGAAGAACCCGGATTCAGGGCAGGTATTTCAAGACCTTTCTTTTTCTATGATTTACTTGAAGACAGAAAAAGCGGACTCAGGATTACACCTTTCCAGTTAATGGATGGCACGCTTATCCAGTACAAAGGTATGACACCTGAGACTTCGGTTGAACTTATTACAGGAATGATTGATGAAATACAGAAGGTGGGAGGTCTTTTTGTAAGTATCTGGCATAATACCTCACTTCTTGAAAGTCCGGAATATGAAAAATGGAGAAACACTTTTGAGCTCATGTTAAAACTTCAGAAACAATGATAGTCTACCTGAAAAATCCGGAAATAGACAGAGAGCAGTGGGATAATTGTATAGCAGCATCGCAATCCTTCAAACCTTATGCATTTTCATGGTATCTTGATATAATGGCACCTTCATGGGAAGCGCTTATTGATGATGA
>PMEC01000137.1 GCA_003155705.1 Bacteroidales bacterium | reverse complement strand
TTGAGGGAGCGAAAGAAGGATTCAATGTTGCAATAAAAATCATCCCTTTCCTTGTGGCAATCCTGGTAGCAATTGGTATTTTCAGGGCTTCAGGAGCCATGGATTTTATTATCAATGGTATTGCGGCTTTCTTTGCCTGGATAGGGGTGGATACCAGATTTACCAAAGCTTTGCCGGTGGCATTCATGAAGCCATTAAGCGGCAGTGGTGCCAGAGGACTTATGATAGATGCCATGAAAACATATGGAGCAGATTCATTCGTCGGGCGACTCTCATGTACCATGCAGGGTACAACAGATACTACTTTTTATATTATTGCAGTCTATTTCGGTTCCATCGGAATTAAAAACACGAGGTATGCTGTTGGTTGCGGCTTACTGGCTGACCTTGCAGGATTCACCGCTGCAATATTTATCGCTTATCTTTTCTTTAGCTGATCTCTGTCTCTGGATCCTTTATAATTATCAACTCAATTATTGGTTAAAAAGAATTAAATGAATTACAGGGCAATCGCTGAACAGATTTTCATGGCAGGAGTTTCACGGGTAATTCCTGAGCAGCTGATAGCCAAAATGATGGTGTTGAAGAATGACAAACTTTTAGTTGGAAATTTGAGTCTCCCTCTTAAAGAAATCAATAAAATATATGTCATTGGGGCAGGAAAAGCCAGCGCCCTGATGGCAGCAGAGGTGGAGAAAACTCTTGGCAACCGGATTAGTGAAGGACATGTTGTCGTTAAATACGGACATTCATGTAAATTGAAACATATAATGATCACTGAAGCCGGACATCCAATTCCTGATTCTAATGGATACGAGGCAACCCAAGCTATACTGAAGATTGCAGGTAAGGCTGAAAGTAATGACCTTGTTATTTGCCTGCTGTCAGGGGGAGGTTCAGCCCTTCTTACCGATTTCCCGGAAGACTCTTCTCCTGAGGAGATGATTTTAGTTAATAATCTACTGATTAACAGCGGAGCATCAATAAATGAAATTAATGCAGTACGTAAACATTTATCCCTGGTTAAGGGTGGTCAGCTTGCAAGGGCTGTTTATCCCGGAACCTTACTCAGTCTTGTTTTATCGGATGTAATTGGTGATCCACTTGATGTAATTGCTTCGGGACCAACAGCTCCCGACCCTACGACCTTCAGCCAGGCTCTGAGTATTTTAGAAAAATATAATATTTTACAGTCTGTACCGGAGGGGGCTCTAAAATATTTACGCGAAGGAGAAACCGGAATCAGACCAGAAACACCAAAAAAAGGAGATCCTGTTTTTGAGAAATCTTTTAATCTTTTAATCGGAACAAATCGTCTGGCGCTTGATGCATGTATGAAGAAAGCCGAAGAACTCAATCTTAATTCATTTATTATTGATGACAAGGTACAGGGAGGCGTTGCAACTATAGCGGAATTTATCATAGAAACATCATTGAAATATAAAGAGGACAAAAACGTGCTAAAGCCGGTTTGTCTTTTATTTGGAGGAGAGCCCACAATAAAGATGACTGGCAAAGGGGTTGGCGGAAGAAATCAGCATCTTGCATTATTATGTGGTGTTCTTCTTCAGAACCATCCCGGAATAACGATACTTGCTGCAGGAACAGATGGTACTGATGGACCCACAGATGCTGCCGGTGCGGTTGTTGACTCTAAGACGGCACATGATGCCATGTCGAAAAAAATCGATATCAATAAATACCTGAAGGAGTTTGATTCCTACAATTTTTTTAAAAAAACCGGAGGCCACATAATTACAGGCCCGACTATGACTAATGTAATGGATATTATTATTTCTATTGTGGAATAAACATTAAATCAAATTCTGATTAGTTTATTGGTAGTATGTTGCGGATAGTACCTTCCGGAACATAGATGCGGTGCAAATCCGCTCCCGATAGCTATCGGGACCGCAATTACGTAGCTGAAATCAAAATCCCCAATCCGAAATCCGCAATCCGCTCCCGATAGTTATCGGGACCGAAATCAACAGACTGNNGATGTTCATGGTTTCGATGGAAGTACTGGCAGAAGAATTCCGCCAATGATAATGGGTCATGAGGCTTCCGGAATAATTGTGGAAACAGGTAATGAAGTTAAATTATGGAAAAAGGGTGACCGGGTGACTTTTGACTCAACTGTTTACCCTCTGGACGACTGGTTCACTCTTAACGGAATGTACAATTTAAGTGATAACCGTGAGGTTCTTGGAGTTTCTCCCGGAACTTATAAAAGAGACGGCGCCTTCGCTGAATATATCGCAATTCCTCAGCATATTCTTTACAAAATCCCTGAAAATGTAACATTNNTATTTCAGAGATCAAAACAGGAGATAAATGTGTCGTGGTTGGCGTTGGTATGATCGGTATTTTCATTTTAAAGCTTCTTAAGATCTCAGGTGCCTCATCCATTATTGCCATAGATTATTCTCCGAAGCGCCTTGAGTTGGCAGAAANNATCCGGAGCAGATTTTTCATTTCTTTCATCAGAAGAAAAACTTGTCGAAAAGATTGTAGCCCTGACAAAAAACAGGGGAGCAGATATCTCATTTGAAGCTGTTGGTAAAAGCGAGTCTGTGAATATTGCTCTTGATGTGATTCGCAAAGGGGGAAAGGCTGTTCTGGTCGGAAATACTTCTGCTGTAATTGATTTTCCACTTCAGAAAGTTGTGACACGCGAATTAAAAGTACTGGGAAGCTGTGCCATCCGTGGCGAATATGAAGTTATCCTTAATCTTCTGGAATCGGGAAAAATAAAAGTTGAGGATCAGATATCAGTCGTTGCACCGCTTTCAGAAGGGGCCGTCTGGTTCAATAAACTTTATAGAAAAGTGGAAGCTCTGAATAAAATTATTCTAGTACCATAAGTTTTTAAAAATGGCTGAAAAAATTTTCAATATCTCAATTGCCGGATGCGGAAAGGTGGCACATCTGCACGCGAAAGCTATCCAAAATCTACCTGAAGCTCGACTTACAGGAGTATGGAGCCGAACACCCCAAACGGCTGAAGATTTTGCATTAAAATTTAAAACCAGGGCTTACGGGTCTGTTCATCAGATGGTTAAGAAAAACCAGACAGACCTGGTAATTGTCTGCACACCACATATGTACCATAAACAGCCTGCCATTGAGGCAGCTGAAGCCGGATCAAACGTATTGGTCGAGAAACCTCTTGCATCAGATCTAAAGGATTGCGATGAGATAATAAGTGCTTGCAAGAAGAACAATGTAAAACTTGGGGTCATAAGTCAACGCAGGTGGTATCCTCCGGTTAAAAGGGTAAAAGAAGCAATCGAAAACGGAAAGATCGGAAAGCCTGTTCTGGCAACTGTTACAATGCTTGGCTGGAGAGATAAAGCTTACTACGATTCAGATCCATGGAGAGGATCATGGAAGATGGAAGGTGGAGGAGTTCTTGTGAACCAATCGCCTCACCAGCTTGATATTATGTTATGGTTTATGGGTGATATTGATGAGGTTTATGGAATATGGAGAAACCTGAATCATCCTTATATTGAAGTCGAAGATACAGCTCTGGCAATAATTAAATTTAAAAGCGGGGCTATTGGTAATATTCTTGTCAGTAATTCACAAAAGCCTGGAATACACGGGAAAGTTCAGGTTCATGGGGATACTGGTGCATCTGTTGGTGTTCAGACCGATGGCGGGGCAATGTTCATTGCAGGCAGGAGCAGTGTTGCTGAACCACCGGTGAATGATCTCTGGACCATACCAGGAGAGGAAAATATGCTGAAAGAATGGATAAGACAGGATACAGAAATATTCAATAGTTTTGATCCGACATTTCACTATATGGGATGTCAGATTGAAGATTTTTTACATGCTCTGGCAAATAATACAGATCCTTTGGTAACCGGTGAATTTGGCCGTAAAACAGTAGAACTTTTTACTGCAATCTATCGCTCTGCAAGTAACAATTCGCCTGTTAAACTCCCACTAGATTCTTAAATTCCAAAATCCGCTCCCGATAGCTATCGGGATCGAAATCCGCAATCCGCAATCCAAAATTCAGCAATCCGCAATCCGAAATCCGAAATCCGAAATCCGAAATCTAAAGTCCATGCCAATCATCATCGTTATACTTGGAATCTGTCTGCTACTGTTCCTGATCCTGGTAGTCAAATTTAATTCATTTGTCTCTTTTATTATTGTATCCCTTGCAGTTGCTCTTGCTGAAGGGATGGCGCTTGACAAAGCAGTAATTTCCATTGAGAACGGAATTGGTAATACGATGGGATCAATTCTGCTGATACTAGGTCTGGGCGCCATGCTTGGTAAGCTTGTTTCAGAAAGTGGAGCTGCCCAGAGAATTACCTTAAAGCTTGTACAGGTTTTTGGCACAAAACACATCCAGATAGCTTTAATGTTAACGGGCTTCATTGTGGGTATTTCACTGTTTTATGACGTTGCATTCTTCATTATGATCCCGCTTATATTTACAGTTGCAGCCACGACACGACTTCCATTACTTTATGTAGGATTGCCTATGCTTGCAGCCCTTTCTGTAACTCATGGATATCTGCCTCCACATCCGGCTCCTACCGCTATTACTGCAATGTTTCATGCTGACCTTGGAAAAACACTTGTTTATGGAATTATTGTTGCAATTCCTGCAATTATAATTTCCGGACCTATACTTTCAAAAACTCTTAGCCGGGTCAAAGCTAAACCATTGCAGGAGTTTATTAACCAGAAACCTTTAACGGTAGAAGAGATGCCTGGCTTCTGGGTCAGTTTTTTCACTGCACTGTTACCTGTTATCATAATCACTGTCTCAACTGTAGCCGGTTTCATACTTTCGAAAGATAGTGATGTCAGAAAAATGCTGGGATATATCGGAAATCCTGTTGTGGCAATGCTGATATCTGTATTATTCGGAACCTATACTCTGGGACTGGCGAGGGGAAGAAAAATAGCTGATATCATGGAATCCCTCACTCATTCAGTAACAAGTATCACAGTGATTATGCTGCTGATTGCCGGTGCCGGCGCTTTTAAACAGGTTCTAATCGACGGAGGTGTTAGTAAATATATAGGCGAAATATTGAGTCAGTCATCACTTTCTCCTCTGTTTCTCGGATGGCTGATAGCTACTGTATTGCGTTTCTGTGTTGGATCGGCTACTGTTGCAGGCATTACAACTGCAGGTATAGTTCTGCCTCTGGTTACCGGAACACATGTAAAACCTGAATTAATGGTATTGGCAATTGGTTCAGGAAGCCTGATGCTTGGACACGTTAATGACGGAGGATTCTGGCTCTTTAAAGAGTACTTCAATCTGAGCATTAAAGATACTTTGAAAAGCTGGACAATTATGGAAACATCAATAGGTATAAGCGGGTTGATAGGTGTTATGGTACTGAGTCTTATAATAAAATAGTTATCTTTAAAACCTCACAGTTGAATTATTAAAACATAGAAAATGAATATCAAATTTCTTGGAGCTGCAAGGGAGGTCACAGGAAGCAAGCATTTGCTGACAACAAGTCTGGGAAAAAAAATACTGCTGGATTGTGGTATGTTTCAGGGGAAAGGTCTTGAAACAGATTCAATGAACAGAGACCTTGGTTTCAACCCTGCTGATATTGATCATGTTATTCTTACTCATGCCCATATTGACCATGCCGGATTGATACCATATATTTATAAACTAGGGTTTAAGGGATCTGTAATTTGTTCCAATGCTACCCGCGACCTGTGTGCCATAATGCTGGCTGATTCAGGTTTTATTCAGGAGCATGATACTATCACTTTTAATAAGAGGAGAATTAAAAAGGGATTGGCTGCTGTTACTCCGATTTATACTCAGGCCGATGCGGTTGCCTGCATGAGTCACTTTATTGGTGTTCCATATGATATGAAATTCCGTATTGATGATAATATCAAGGTAAAGTTTACAAATACAGGACATATGCTTGGCAGCGGAGTTGCTAATGTTCAGGTAATAGAAAACGGACAAATTAAAAGAATAGCCTATACCGG
>PMEC01000116.1:6596-6820 GCA_003155705.1 Bacteroidales bacterium | reverse complement strand
AGGATAACCTTTTTACGTTTTATCACATCACTCAATAATCTTCCTTCTGTGATGGTGAGTGAGGTTGGTTTCTCGAGGTAAATATCCTTACCAGCCAGTGCAGCTTCAATGGCTGGCTGAGAATGCCAATGATCGGGAGTTGTGATCAGGACAGCATCAATAGATTTATTGAGAAGCAGCTCCTTATAGTCTCCATAGGTCTTTACATTGACATAGTCCTTATT
>PMEC01000116.1:4013-6507 GCA_003155705.1 Bacteroidales bacterium | reverse complement strand
GTAAGTGAATTCTGGATAAATTTTCTTCTTTTCATTTCAGTCAGTCTTTTGAAGGTAATATTAATTATTAAGTCATATTAATCTTGAAGGAAGTTAGAAAGAGATGTTGGTTATTTTCGTTTATGGAAAATTTGAGTGAAAAGATAATCATTTTTGTATTTATAATTTGCCTGAGAGATTATAATTAACATATTTTAATAAATCGAAAAAATATTTCTGAAATCGATTGCAGAACAAATTAATTCATTACTTAATAAAATGACTATTGACTACCTTTATAAAAACAAAGAGTCAGGATTTAAGAATGCAAACAATTTATAGGATTATAATTAAAAATAAAACAGAATAAATCATGAAACAGATGATTGCCTTCCTCGCTGTGTTAATGTTATTTGGATATAATGCAAATTCACAAAATACTGTAACACCTTCTCCCGCAGGATTCGATATATTTCGCACATGGATAAGCCATGGGAATATTGATACGATTACCTACAATTCCAAAACAGTAGGCAACAAACGAAGAGCACTTATCTATACGCCTCCGGGTTATTCAAAAGAAAAGAAGTACCCTGTACTTTATTTATTGCATGGTATTGGTGGTGATGAAAAGGAATGGCTTAACGGCGGACAGCCCCAGGTAATCCTGGATAATCTTTATGCAGAAAATAAAGTTGAACCTATGATAGTGGTGCTGCCAAACGGCAGGGCGATGAAGGATGACCGTGCAACCGGCAATATTATGGCTTCTGATAAGGTTGAGGCATTCGCAACATTCGGGAAAGATCTGCTGAAAGATCTGATCCCGTACATCGAAAAAAACTATCCTGTGATCAAAGACAGTGAACATCGTGCAATTGCAGGATTATCCATGGGGGGTGGGCAATCGCTGAATTTCGGATTAGGGAATCTTGACAAATTTGCCTGGATTGGAGGTTTTTCTTCAGCTCCAAATACTAAAAAACCTGAAGATCTGGTGCCTGACCCCGGAGCTGCCAGGAATAAACTTAAATTATTGTGGATATCGTGTGGTGATAAAGATGGACTAATTACATATAGCAAACGTACACACGACTATCTTAAAGCTAACAACGTTCCACACGTGTATTATGTTGATCATGGTTATCATGACTTTAAAGTCTGGAAGAACGGCCTTTACATGTTTTCTCAGATGCTGTTTAAACCGGTTGATACGGCAGCTTTCGAAAAAATAAGCAATGTTGGCCGGCCTGCCGAATCTGATGTAAGATCAGCCAAGTACCCCCAAGTATTGCCGGATGGAAGGGCTCTCTTCCGGGTCAAGGCTCCGGAAGCTAAAAAAGTGGTGCTTGATCTGGTTCGGAAATATGACATGATAAAAAATGGTGAAGGTATCTGGGAAGTAATAACCGATTCATTAAGTGAAGGCTTTCATTATTATTCATTGATAATAGACGGCGTTGCAGTGGCCGACCCTTCCAGTGAGACTTTCTATGGTATGGGGCGCATGGCAAGCGGCATTGAGGTGCCTTTTAAAGGTGACAGGTATTATGAAATAAGAAATGTTCCGCACGGTGATATCAGAATCAAACGTTATTATTCAAACATAACCAATACATGGCGTGTTCTTTATATGTACACACCTCCCGGTTATGACGAGAATATAAGTGAAAAATATCCTGTGCTTTTTATCTTGCATGGTGGTGGTGAGGACGAACGCGGGTGGGCAAACCAGGGGAAAACAGATCTGATCATCGACAACCTGATTGCTGAAAAGAAAGCTGTGCCGATGATTGTGGTTATGCCAGATGGGAATTTGCCATTAAGTGGCTTTGGCGAAGAGATATTGAAAGTATTTGAAAATGAGCTGAAACAAAGCCTCATGCCGTTTCTGGAAAAAAACTACAGGGTGAAAACCGAATCAAAATACCGCGCCCTGGCAGGATTATCGATGGGCGGCATTCAGACTCTTTATGTTGGAATTAATAACACTGAATTATTTTCATATCTCGGTGTATTCAGTTCAGGATGGATATTGCCTGCACAGAATGACCTCGCTGACAAACAATATGATTTTATTAAAAATAATCCCGATAAGATTAAAAATAATCTTAATCTTTTGTGGATCGGAATCGGCGGTAAAGAGGATATAGCATACAAGAATTGCCAGACAATGCTGAAGAAGCTGGATGAACTGAAAGTGAAGTACATATATAGCGAATATCCCGGAGGTCATACCTGGCCGGTGTGGAGGAATAACCTCTACAACTTTGCACAGATGTTGTTTAAATAGATAAAATGATAATGACGCAAAAAGTTGATAATTTTAAAGTAATAACCATGAGAAACCNNAGAAATTTAATTTATTGCATGATCTTATCCGGAATAGTTTCCGGGAATCTTTTTTCGCAGGGATCAGCTGTCATTAAAATCGATTTTGACCGTAAAATAGGGGCAGTTGATCCGAACATTTACAGCGCTTTTGTTGAGCCTATCCGTACTGTTGTGTATGGAA
>PMEC01000116.1:0-3958 GCA_003155705.1 Bacteroidales bacterium | reverse complement strand
AGATGGCCGGGAGGAAATTATGTATCAGGCTATAACTGGGAAGATGGAATTGGCCCGAAAAGCCAGCGTCCGGCAAGAATGGACCTTGCATGGCATCAGATTGAAACCAACCAGATGGGAACTGATGAATATGCAAAATTATCAAGTCTTATCGGTGCTGAAAATTTTGTTTGTATAAATGCCGGAACAGGAACTCTTGACCAGGCAAGACACTGGGTTGAGTATTGTAATGTCGAAAAAGGAACATACTATTCAGATCTCAGAAGGAAATACGGTAATGAAAAGTCTTTTAATGTAAAATACTGGTCTCTGGGAAACGAAATTGACGGACCATGGCAGATGGGTCAGAAAAATGCTGAAGACTATTGCAAATTTGCTTTGGAGGCAGCTAAACTGATGCAATGGACAGATAAAAATATTAAACTTGTTGCAGACGGTGCTTCTAATTACAAACCGGATAACGCTTGGATTGACTGGAATGATTATGTTTTACAACAAATGGTTGGCAATATTGATTATCTTTCAGTTCACAGATATGCTGCACAGGCTTTAACAGGCGACAGGAGCTTCTCAGACATGATGTCACTGGGTATCGAGATTGATAAAAAAACTGAGATTGTTAAAGCTCTGATTCAGAAGGCAATGCAAAAATCGGGATCCAAAAGACCAGTATATATTTCATTTGATGAGTGGTCTGGTGGAGCCAATAACCTTACCGGGTCATTAATGGTGGCTCAGCATCTGAACTCTTTTATCAGNNGTAGGTACTTCACCTGATGGCGATTTCAGGAATGCACTATTTCAGCCATTTTATCTCTATTCCAATAACTGCCATGGCACTTCTCTCGATGTATATGCCAGCTGTGAAAAATATAACACTAAAATGTTTAAGGATATTCCATATCTTGATGTCTCCGCCATACTTAATGATTCGGCTAAAGTGCTGGTGATAAATGTCGTTAACAGGCATGAGATAAAAGAGATACCGACAGATATCGTATTGCAGACCGGCGATTTTACCGGAATTGCAAAAGTAAGTGAAGTAAACGGAAAAACTTTAACTGCGGCCAATACTAAAACCGAAGAGGCTGTAAGTATCAAAACAAGTGAAATTAAGTTTAAGGCCAATGCAATTCATTACAGTTTTCCTGCACACTCTTTCACACAGATTGAGATTCCCATTAAATAAACTGAATCTGATTTAGCGTCTTGACAGTACGATGAGATTATCATAACCTTATTTACTATTATTAATTATGAAAAAAGTACTTTTTATTTCAGCAGGCTTATTCCTGACACTATTTATTTGGGGGCAACAGCTCCCGTATCAGAATCCTGGGTTAAGCTCTGAGGTGAGGGCAAAAGATTTGATTTCCCGCCTGACATTAACTGAGAAGGCATCCTTGATGAAGGATGAATCAGATGCCGTGCCGCGTCTCGGGATAAAAAGATTCAACTGGTGGAGCGAGGCTCTGCACGGACTTGCCAATAATGATAAAGTTACAGTTTTCCCTGAACCTATTGGGATGGCAGCTTCTTTCGATGATGATCTCTTATATCGCATCTTTGATGCAGTTTCAACCGAAACAAGGGCTAAATACAATGAAGCAAAGCAAAAAGGCCTTGAGAACCGGCGCTTCCTAAGCCTGTCTGTCTGGACTCCAAACATCAATATTTTCAGGGATCCTAGATGGGGTCGAGGACAGGAGACATACGGAGAGGATCCTTACCTGACTTCAAGAATGGGTACATCCGTGGTAAAAGGACTTCAGGGGCCTGATACTGCCAAATATAAGAAGTTGTTGGCCTGTGCAAAGCATTTTGCAGTTCACTCCGGACCGGAGCCGACCCGTCATACGCTTAATGTAAATAATCTTGATCCCCGCGATCTGAGGGAAACCTATCTTCCTGCGTTCAAGGTATTGGTTCAGGACGCAGGTGTACGTGAAGTTATGTGCGCCTATCAACGCCTTGATGATGAGCCATGCTGCGGAAACACCAGATTGCTTGAGAGAATTTTGCGTGAAGAGTGGGGATTTAAATATGTTGTGGTTTCTGATTGCGGCGCTATAGCTGATTTTTTCAACAGCCATAAAGTTTCTTCAGACGCCACTCATGCAGCTGCAAAGGGTGTACTCGCCGGAACTGATGTTGAGTGTGCCGGCCCGGCCTATAAAATGCTTCCTCAGGCTGTTGAAAAGGGTCTGATTAAAGAGGTAGATATGAACAAGAGCCTGATGAGAATTCTGACAGGCAGATTTGATCTCGGTGAAATGGATGACGATGCACTGGTACCATGGTCAAGAATCCCGGTTTCGGTAGTCAATTGTGATGAACACAAAAAGCTGGCTTTGGATATGGCACGTGAAACAATGACTCTGTTACAGAATAAAAATAACCTCCTGCCTCTGTCTAAATCAGTAAAGAAGATTGCTGTAATCGGGCCTAACGCTAATGAAAAACGCGTATTGTGGGGCAACTATAACGGAACTCCTTTCAATACTGTTACCATTCTTGATGGCATTAAGACTAAGGTACCTGCAAATAAGGTATTTTATGACCGGGCTTGCGACCTAACAGATAAAATGTACGTTGAATCAGTGATCAGCAAATGCTCACAGGACGGGAAGACAGGAATCAAGGCAACATATTGGAATAACCCCGACTTTTCAGGAAATCCCGTTACAACTGGACAGATTCTTAACCCTGTTCAGCTGACAACAGAAGGACAGCATCAGTTCGGGCAGGGTGTTCAGCTTGTCAATTTCTCAGGTAAATACGAAACTGTTTACAAATCACCAGAATCAGGAGAGCTGGTATTCAGGTTTGAGGCAAGAGGAAGGTTTGAGCTTGTTGTAAACGGAGATACATTATATAAGCCCCACAGATTCGGTTCCGGATCAAGAACAAACAGGGTTGCATTAAAAGTTGAGAAAGATAAGGAATACAAAATTACAGGGCGTTTTGTACAAATTGGTAACATGCCGGCCAGCCTCAACCTGAATTTTGGCAAGGAAATTCCGGTTCAGTTCAGTGATCTTATTGCGCAGCTAATAGGAATCGACGTGGTTATTTTTGCCGGAGGCATTTCTTCCCAGCTTGAAGGGGAACAGATGCCTGTCGATCTGCCCGGCTTCAAGGGGGGTGATCGCACCGACATTGAACTTCCGGAGATCCAGCGAAACTGTCTGCAAGCACTGAAACAAGCTGGCAAAAAGGTCATTTTTGTGAACTGTTCAGGTTCTGCAATGGGATTCGTTCCTGAAACCGGAAGCTGCGACGCCATCCTTCAGGCCTGGTACAGCGGAGAGTGTGGCGGACAGGCAGTGGCCGACGTTCTCTTTGGCGATTATAACCCTTCTGGAAAATTGCCTGTGACATTTTATAAGAGTATATCTCAATTGGGCGATTTTGAAGATTACTCTATGAAAGGCCGTACATACCGGTATATGTCCGATCCATTATTCCCATTCGGTTATGGTTTGAGCTATACCACATTCAAAATTGGCGAGGCAAAGCCTTGTAAAGGACAAATTAAAAGCGATGAAACACTTGATATTACTATTCCTGTTTCGAATACAGGTAAGCGGGCAGGAACTGAAGTTGTACAGGTTTATGTTCATAAAGTTAACGATTCAGATGGCCCGATAAGGACTCTAAGAGGTTTCCTGAGGGTGATGGTTCCTGCAGGCAAAACACAGGAAACTACAATCAGCCTGCCATATAATTCGTTTGAATTTTTTAACAGGCCGGGCGGAAAGATGATGGTTACTCCGGGAGACTATGAGATATGGTATGGAAACAGTTCTGATTCAAAAGATTTGAAGATGATCAGGGTTTCTGTTTTATAAATTTTACGGGAGATAGGGCACAATATTCATTTTATTTATAATTTCTATTTAAGGATATTTAACTCTGTTGTCTATGTAATTCTGTTATTTTTGTTATAAATATAGTC
>PMEC01000122.1 GCA_003155705.1 Bacteroidales bacterium | reverse complement strand
ACCGGTCATTACTGGGAACATGAGTGGCCAAATATGCGTCCTGGTGGCGATAATATGGCAATGTACATCTGGCACCAGATGCCTGCTATTGATATGCTATTCAACCAGTTCAACGATTCCATTACCGGTGCGCAGTTCGGGAATGTCAGATCAGTTAAAGAACTTGCAAGCGCTGCTAACCAGGCAGGAAGAAGCAGAAAGCTGAGCGAGACATATGGCGGCTCAGGCTGGGACCTTACCTTCACCAATATGAAAAGGAACGGTGACTGGGAATATGTTCTCGGGATCAATTTCATGAACCAGCATCTTACCTACTTCACCCTTGCAGGAGCCAGGAAATATGATTACCCTCCTTCTTTTGATTATCACGAGCCATGGTGGAACGATTACAGATATATCAATGATCATTTCGCAAGGCTTTCTCTTGCACTATCGTCGGGAAGACAGATAAACAATATAATGGTTCTGGAGCCGACAACAACTGCATGGTTATATGACTCTTATGTGAAACGTAATCCAAAGGTCGCTGAAATAGGACAGACTTTTCAGTCATTTATTACAAAGCTCGAGAAAAAACAGGTTGAGTATGACCTGGGGTCAGAAAATATAATTAAAACTCTGGGAAGTGTAAAAAACGGGAAACTTGTTGTTGGTCAATGCAATTACTCCAGGGTTGTCATCCCTCCTATGACAGAAAATCTTGATCTTTCAACATTCAGACTGCTGAAAAAATTCGTTTCCGGCGGAGGTACTCTGGTTGCTTTTTCAGTTCCCGAATTTATCGACGGAACACCGAATTCAGATATGAAAGCTTTCTTTGAAAAAAATTCCAATAAAATAATCAAGGCAGGACTTCCTGACGATGAAGTGTTGTCAAAATATTTCAAAAATGCAGATGTCGGTTTTTCAGGAGTTAAAGGAGGCGTACTTTATCACCATACTCGTGCTTTAGCTGATGGGAAACTTGTTTTCCTGGTGAATTCAAGTCTTACTGATCCGGTTTCAGGAAAATTGTCTGTGACCGGCAAAGATGCTGTCGAAATGAACACGATTACCGGTGAATTGTCAGAATATCAATATCAACAGGATGGAGAAAGAATAAGTGTAAATTTTACACTTAATCCGGCTGGCAGCCTTTTGTTGTTCTTCCCTAACATAAAAACCGAAGGTTATTCAAAAGCATTTGTACCAGGAAATTTCACTCCTGTAGCTGCTGCTTCACCGATGACAATAACCAGAGATGAAGATAATGCTTTGATGATAGATTTCTGTGATATTCAGATAGATGACAAGACTACGAAGGATCTTCATGTATTCGATGCAGCTGACAAAATATTCAAATATTATGGTTTTAAAAATGGCAATCCCTGGAACACATCAGTTCAATACAGGACCAATATTATTGACAGAGATACTTTCGGCATTAAATCAGGTTTCGTTGCATCATATCATTTTACGATTAAAGGCAAATTTGATTATTCATCCTTAAAAGCAGTGGTTGAACGTCCTCATTTATGGTCAGTTGCAATAAACGGAAAGGAAATAAAGCCGGAACCGGGAAAATGGTGGCTTGATCGCAGCTTCAGTGTCTTCAATATTGGCGCACTGGTAAAAAATGGTGAAAATACCATAACTTTAAAAGCAGTTCCTATGACAGTGTATTCAGAAGTTGAACCTGTCTATATTACCGGAAATTTTTCAGCAGAACCTGTCACTAAAGGATTTATCCTGAAAGCTCCGCCTGCAGTACTTTTACCAGGCAGTTGGCTTACCCAGGGGATGCCCTTTTATTCATGGGGAGTGACTTATTCTAAAGGGTTTTCGATAGACAAGCCTGAGGGGAAATATGAAGTTTCACTTGTAGATTGGAAAGGGACTGTAGCAGAAGTAAAAGTTAACGGAAAGACTGCAGGAGTAATAGGGTTTCCACCATACCATGCAGATCTAACAGGATTCATCAAACAAGGAGTCAATAAGATAGATGTAAGAGTAATTGGCAGTTTGAAAAATCTTCTTGGACCGCATCATAATAATCCTGCTGAGGGTATAGCATCTCCATGGATGTGGCGCAATATAAAAAGTTATCCTGCAGGGAAGGATTACCGGATGTACGATTATGGATTGTTTAAGGAGTTTGTTCTGCAAAATGGGGAATAGGCTTTTTCGAATGAATGTAAGAGATCTTATTTAATTGTCTATAAATTAACATACTATTTTAGAACTATTGCAGAAAAGAAATATTTTCATACATTTAACCCCGTATTTAATTATGTTCTTTATTATATTCGCATATTAAAAACTGAAAATTGGATAATGGGTGTTCTTTGCAATCGGTTCATTAGACGCAAAATGCCCTGGAAATTTTAAACTTAAACCATAACCTATGAGAAAATTTTTAATTTTTGTTGCTGCAACTTTTATTTCCGGCGCTCTTTTTGCCGGGGGTATTGTTACCAATACTAACCAGAGTGCTGCCTGGGTTCGACTGCCATCAAGGAATGCATCAACCGAAATCGATGCCGTATATTATAATCCGGCTGGATTAATGAAACTTAAAAATGGTTTTCATTTCTCGGTTTCAAATCAGTCTATCGAGCAAAATAAAACAGTTGAGAACTTTTACAAAGGTCCGGGTAATGTATTCGGTTTGAATCAGTCCAAGTATGACGGGAAGGTATCTGCACCATTGTTCCCCAGTATTTACGCGGTATATAAAACGGACAGGCTTGCTTACTCATTAGGATTTGGTCCGGTTGGCGGGGGTGGCGGAGCAGTATTCAAAAAAGGATTACCTTCATTTGAACTAAGCGCTGCAGATCTTGTTCCTGCACTGCAACCAACTCAGGGAGCTGATGCCTATAAACTGGATGCTTATTTTGAAGGCACATCGGTATTTTTAGGTTATCAGGGTGGTGTCTCTTTTAAGGTTAATGATATGATCTCCATTGCGGCAGGCTTACGCTACGTGACTGCAAAAAATACTTATAAAGGGCATCTTAATGATATCGAAGTCGAACTTCCAACGGGATGGACAAGAGCTGATGCTGTAATGAATGGAATTGCAGCAAGTGCGACCACTGCTGCTACAAGTACCACTGCATTACACAATGGCGGAGCTGGTTCATTGACATTAGCCCAGGCTCAGGGATTAGGTATTATTACTGCCGGACAGAGAGCACAACTAGAAGGTGGTCTTGCTGCTTTCGGCTCACCAACCACGGTTACTATTGATGTTGCAGACGCAGTATTCAAAGGAGCCGCTGCAAAATACACTGCTACTGGTACTTTGCTTAAGGATCAATCTGCCGATGTTGCCCAGACAGGTTCAGGTGTTGCACCTATTTTCAGTATAAACATCTCTCCTTCAGACAACCTGAATATTGCAATAAAGTATGAAGGTATTACAAAGATGACCCTTAAGAATAAAACCAAGAAGGATTTTATGACCGGATATAATACAGCAGGTGCGCCAATTACTATGTTCCCTGATGGCGATGTGACACCAAACGATATGCCGGCAATGATTTCAGCAGGTGTTGATTATAAGATATCTCCAACATTCAAACTATCATTAGGAGGGAATTATTTCTTTGATAAGAACGCTGATTACGGTCATACGATGGATTTAGACAATAATCCGGCAACACCTACAACATTTGTTAAAAACAGTTACATTATATCCGATAACGGATATTCGATTGACGGAGGTCTGGAGTATAAGATAAACGATAAATTCCTTGTCAGTTGTGGATATATATATGCCAATCAAGGTGTAAATGACAATTTTCAGAGTGACATAGATTATTTCCAGGGCTCCCAGACTTTCGGATTTGGCGGAGCCTATAATGTTAAGGAGAATATTCAGATCAACCTGGGTTTCAGCTATACAGGTTACATGAAGACTCAGAACTATATTTCGCATGTTTTTGGCGGAACACCGGCCAATGTTTACAGACCGCTGCAAACCTATGCCAAAAACGCAATGCTTGTAGGTATAGGTGTAGACTTTAGCTTCTAAGAATTTTTTCGCAGATATAAAAAAGGCTGATCCTTATGGGTCGGCCTTTTTTATCTTTTTATTTATACAGTATAGTGGGGTCAGAACTTTATACCTCTGTTATTGAGATATTTAACATAATCACTTAATCGCGGTGAATGTGAAGAGAGAAGCCGTTTATACCAGACTGCTGCCTCAACTTTATCGCCGGCTTCCACAGCTGCAGAAATAATATTAATGTATAGCAATCCGATTATACCATGGTTCTGCTTGTCGACAGTCTCCAGGATATTCCTGAACAATAACATGTTTTTTTGAGGGTCACTGGTGGCAGCAATGATGAAGGCTTCATCCAGACGTTTATTAAGATCATTATTAAGAGTAACCCCATAGAAATGGAAACAATTACTTGCACATTCCTCCNNATATTTTTAAATTTATATGTATCAGGGCATTGTGGGATTCCAACTGCGTTAACCAGTTTACTTTTGCTGCCATCGGGATAAATTATGAAAACCTTCTTATCTGCACAGAAATTACCCCCTTCGATCTTGTTTTCAATTTGAAGGGAAACAACTGTTTTTTCAGGAGTTATTTCAATCTTTTTCAGTTCAAGAGTTTCATGACTTTTCAGTCCGGTATTTGGCTGAATATAAGTCTGAGAAAAAACATTAATTGTGATTATCGCGTAAAATATAATTACTGAAACTACTATTTTTATCTTCATATTTAAAGGATTTGAAATTGCAATTTATACATTTATTAATCCCTTCCGATGGAAATTTAATTCAATTATTGGATTAAAATCAAGATTGATGTTCAAAACCGGTGATATTCAGGAACTTCAATTGAAGATTAACCAAATTGTAACAAATAAGTAACAAAGAACTGATAACTGGAACATTAAATGAAGTTACCTTTGCAATCAGGATTATTTTAAATAATTACAGCCAGTTAAAGTCACATAAAAATAATATTAGAGGGATGAAAACACAGAGAGAAGAGGCAGTACTTAATATCATCGCTACATTTGAAGAGATGGCAGATATCATTCTAGCTCAGCTCATACTTCTTGAAAAGTGCATGGCCAGCAAGAAAGAAGAAGACCGGGAGCATATCATTTCAGAGATAAGGGAAAATGAAGACAGGATTGATAAATTTGAAGTTACTATAAGCGAAAAGTTTATTAGTACAATAATTCTTTATCAGCCGGTTGCATCCGATATCCGGAAAATTGTTGCAATTTACAGGATGAGTATTAACCTTGAACGGATTGGAGATCGCGTCATGAATATTCTCCGTTCCTTTTCAAATATTGAGGATTCTGATGAATACAAAGCTATTGCTGAAGTACTTACAGTAATGCTTGTTTCCAGCATTTCTATGGTTGAAAAATCATTGCTCTCATTTATAAATAACGATAATGATTATGCTATCTGGACCATTAAAAATGATACAGTTGTTGATGAAATGAATCACAAACTATTGACAACCAGCATTGCCAAAGCAAAAGTCAGTGAAAAAACCAAAGAAATGCTGCTTAGCTATATCGATCTGAAAGATATTGTTACGAATATTGAAAGGATCGCCGATCATGCCACCAACATTGCCGAAGCTTCAATCTATTCAATCCAGGGCACCGATATAAGACATTCCGGACTTGATCCGGATATTGCACTTCACAATGAGAGTATTTAACATATTAAAAAATGGAACATAAAGGGAAACGGATTTTTATAGTAGACGATGAAGAGGATCTTTGTGAAATCCTTCAGTACAACTTAACCAATGAAGGCTATCAGACCGAGATTGCCCATTCGGCTGAAGAGGCTCTTAAAAGGCCTCTTGGAAACTTTGATCTTGTTCTGCTCGATGTGATGATGGGCCCGATGTCGGGATTCAAGTTTGCCGATAAACTGAGGAAAGAGTTGAAAATTGATATTCCGGTAATTTTTCTCACCGCAAAAGATACCGAGAATGATGTACTCACCGGGTTCAGTCTTGGCGCTGATGATTACGTGTCCAAACCATTTTCTATCAATGAACTGGTAGCCAGGATAAAAGCCGTTTTAAAAAGATCCTATAACGATAAGGTAATTAATAAATCCATATTACAATTCAATGGCATCGATCTTGATACAGTCCGCAAAAGACTGATAATAAACGATGAACGTGTTGAACTCACAAAAAAGGAATATGAAATCCTTAAAACCCTGCTGGAAAATCAGGGCAAGGTGTTTTCA
Source organism: Bacteroidales bacterium (assembly GCA_003155705.1). Taxonomy (GTDB): domain Bacteria; phylum Bacteroidota; class Bacteroidia; order Bacteroidales; family VadinHA17; genus LD21. The sequence continues at coordinate 12,812 of PMEC01000122.1, read as the reverse complement.
AGAGAAGATCTGCTTATGAGAATATGGGGACAGGATGTTATTGTAACTCAGAGGACCGTGGATGTTAATATTACAAGGCTGCGAACCAAACTCGGGCAATATGGTTCATCGTTACGAAACAAAACCGGTTACGGTTACTTTTTTGAATTCTAATGTTTTAATTCTTCGGAAATGATAATTCGAAACAAGTTCAGAAATAATCTTTTCATTTACTATTCATCAGTCTTTGTTCTCTTTACGCTCCTTATTCTTGGTTATCTGTATAAGAGGGAAAAAGAGTTCAGAATCTCAACTCTGAATGATGAACTCAATAACATTACTANNTGGAAGAGCATGGAGAATCATAAAAGCAGGCCTGAGATAAGTGAATCGCTTTATTCTGATTTTGGAACTTCTATACGGAAATCAGGTACAACTGGTGAAGAATACTACTATTATTCAAAGTATTACAGCAGATATTATATCAGAGCTGCTGTAGTTTATGATATTAAAGTAATAAACTTCCTTGCCGCAAAGAAATATTTTCTGATCGTCATATCACTCTCATTCATTACAATCTGGCTTGTATTACTTGCTGTTACAAACAAATTCGGAAAATCGATTGCCAGACTTAAAGATTTCTCTGTCCAGGTAGCAAATAATCAACCTTTTGATTTCGATTCAAAATTTCCTAAAAATGAACTCGGTATAATAGGTGAAGAGATCATTGAGATCTACAACAAAATGCTGAAAACACAGACTGATCTGGCAAATGAGAGGGAGAAACTATTCAGCCACCTGAATGCATTGAATGAAGGTATTGCCTTCTTTTCAAAAGATAATACTAGAATACTCACCAATAATCATTTCATACAGTTTATGAATATGATTTCAGGAGAGCTGACAATTTCGACTTCGAATTTCTTTAAAATTCAGGAATTTGCTCCGGTAATAGAATTTATAGAAAAACAGTCAGGTATTGAAATAAAATCATCCAATCTTCCAAAAATAGAATACTCAATAACTAAAAACGGGAAGTATTTCAAAGTACAATGCGTTGTATTTCACGACAATAGTTTTGAGGTAATTCTAAGTGATGTTACAGTATCAGAGAAGGAAAGACTTATTAAACAGGAGATGACTTCCAATATTGCTCATGAATTGAAAACACCTGTATCTTCAGTTAAGGGATATTTAGAAACTTTATTAAATGAACCCGGGATGGATCAGGAAAAGCAAAAACACTTCCTTGAAAAGGCTCTGGCTCAAACCGACAGGCTTACCGGTCTTATAAATGACATTGTCGTGATAAACAAGATAGAAGAAGCCGGTAACACTTTTGTAAGAGAAAAAATAAAAATCAAGGAAATTATAGACGAAGTAAAAGATAACTTCAAAGCTGCTCTTGAAATCAGGGGAATGAAAATGGAGTTAAACGTTGATGAAAATGTCTACATCACCTGTAACAGGTCTCTCGTTACATCTGTTTTTCAGAACCTGCTGGAGAATTCAGTAAACTATTCAGGCAATAATACAATTGTTACAATTACACTATACAATCAGGATGACAAATTCTATCACTTCTCCTTTTCAGATAACGGGGTGGGGATTCCTGAAGAACATCTCGGCAGGGTATTTGAACGTTTTTACCGTATTGATTCGGGAAGATCAAGAAAAAATGGAGGAACCGGGCTAGGGTTGGCAATCGTAAAGAATGCAATACTGTTACATAAGGGAGAAATTCAGGTTAGAAACAAAACGGGCGGAGGAATTGAGTTTCTGTTTTCCCTCCCAAAATAAATATCTATACTCCTTTTTTATCCGAAACGTCCGGAGATATAATCTTCAGTNNCAGCCTGTTGCATGTTATGGGTCACGATGATAATTGTGTACTGCCTTTTCAATTCATGAATAAGTTCCTCGATCTTGGAAGTTGATATTGGATCAAGAGCGCTGGCGGGTTCGTCCATTAATATTATTTCAGGGTTTACGGCAAGGGTTCTGGCTATACAGATTCTCTGTTGTTGTCCGCCGGAAAGACTCAGAGCTGAGTTAAACAGCCTGTCTTTCACCTCATCCCAGATAGCAGCCTGTTTCAGTGAGAATTCAACAATTTCATCAAGTTTGCTTTTAGTGCCGATCCCGTTAATCCTGGGACCGAAAGCTATATTGTCATAAACAGATTTTGCAAAAGGATTAGATTTCTGGAAGATCATTCCGACTTTCTTTCTCAGATTGACAACATCAATATTTTTATCATAAATATTTAAGTTGTCTATATAAACTTCACCATCAATAGTAACATTATCGATCAGGTCGTTCATCCGGTTTAAAGTCCTGAGGAACGTTGATTTGCCGCATCCCGATGGTCCGATAAATGCCGTAACCATGTTTTCCGGGATATCCATTGAGATATTCTTTAATGCCAGATTGTTCCCGTAGCGGAGAGACAAATCATTGACTTTTACTTTAATATTGTTCATGAAAAAGTATCTTATTTTGCATTTTTTCTTATCCTGTATCTAAGTACCACAGCGACACCGTTCAATGAAAATGTCAGCAACAAAAGCACAAGAGTTGTTGCAAACTGGATTGGCAGAGTTGCATCAACATCTGATGATTGGGTTGACATAATATATATATGGTATCCGAGAGACATGAATTGATCGCTTAATGAATGAGGCAGATCCGAAAGAAAGTAAGCTGCCCCGATAAAAATAATAGGAGCAACTTCACCGGCCCCCCGGCTCACTGCAAGTATCGTACCCGTCATTATTCCCGAGACAGATCCTGGTATCACCACCTTTTTGATAGTCTGCCATTTAGTGGCGCCAAGTGCAAGACTTGCTTCGCGCATTTCCCTCGGGATGGTCCTGATTGCCTCTTCAACCGAAACAATAACGACAGGAAGAGTTAATATAGCCATTGTAAGACTTGCCCATAATATGTTAGGTTGACCCCATTTTAACACTCCTCCGCTGAATAAAGAATCCAAATTCTTCCCCACAAAACCTATAAAGAATCCCAATCCGAACAGACCGAAAATTATTGAAGGTACAACAGCCAGAGTCTTCACTGCAAAACGGATTGTTTTTGCAATGATAGATTTCTCATTGGCATATTCTGCCAGATAAATTGCCGTGACAACCCCGAAAGGAACTGCAGCAATCGCCATTATCAGAGTCATCAGAGCTGTACCAACTATGGCCGGAAAAATCCCACCTTTTGTCATTCCATCTTTTGGAAATTCGGTGAGAAATTTCAGGTTCAGGTTTGGCCAGCCTCCTATGATGGTAATCACCAGAATTGAAACTATGATAAAGATAATCACCAGGACAGATAGTCCAGTAACGCTCTCAATGATAGTATCTTTATTGACTCTCTTCATCAATTGTCTCTATTTTTTTGACTGGTACTTCCTTATAACAATATTCTTTATATAAAACTCAGCTATCGCATTCAGCGTAAATGTAAAAATGAAAAGTAATGAACCGATCAGGAAGAGGACACTGTAATGAGTATCGCCAAAGACGACCTCAGCCATCTCAGCGCCGATTGTTGCTGAAAGTGTACGCACGGATTCGAATGGATTGATTGATGTAAGTGCGGCATTACCTGTTGCCATGAGTGCAATCATTGTCTCTCCGAAAATTCTACCTACTCCTAGTATGACTGCCGCGAAAACACCAGGGACAGCCGCAGGGAGAACTACATAAAATGCTGTTTGCCTGTTACTGGCGCCAAGACCCAGGCTGGCTTCAATATATGTTTTTGGGACTGCAGTAAGTGCGTCTTCCGTAAGGGTATAAATAATCGGGATTGCGGCCAGTCCCATTGCAATACCTCCAACAAAGGCATTAAGCCGGCTCGCGTAGCCGAAAATATCCTGGAAAACTGTAGCCATAACCATTAAAGCGAAAAATCCAATTACAACCGAAGGAAATCCTGCAAGCAGTTCAATCACAGGTTTAATGATCTCCCTCACACGTGGTTTAGCGAACATTGAGGTGTAAATTGCAGCAAGGATAGATATCGGGGCAGCAAACAGCAATGCAATCAGAGTTACTTTAAGCGTGCCAAAAAACAAAGGCCACATTCCATATCGTGGATTATCAGATACAGGCATCCATGTATTTGTCAGAAGCGTGGAAGAAGGCTTGTCAATGCCTGGCTGGACCTTATTTGAATTAGCTACCTGATTGTCTTTGGTTTTAACTGATGAATTCTCACTTCCTGCACCTCCATAACTTTCCTGTACCAGTACTTCCCTGGTGGCCTTATCTCTGACATCCATCCTGAAAATAGGGAATGCTTCGCGGAAGACAAAAATGAAAATCAGAATTACAATTGCAATAGATAAGAATGCCACCGTTTTAATAATTTTCTCGGCAATCCAGTCAGAGAAACGGAATCTCTTTTTTGCGAAAGAAACAGCTCCCTGATTTCTATCTATCTCATCTGTAGTTTTTTTCATTTTCCTGTTCTTCTTTTCTCTGAAGCCATGCCTTATTAAAAAGTGGACTTGCCAGAGTGGTACTGACAAGTCCTTTAAAGATTCTTATTCGTCTGAACTCTTATGTTATTACTTGACAGGGAAATAACCTATNNTTCCAATAGTTTCAGCTGTCGCATCGTAAGCAGGGCTATTATCATCTTTTTTGACTTTTGCATGTTTCACACCCACTGCATAAGCTGCACCACCGTAACCTATTCCATTAACATCTTTTTTAACTGCATTAACTACTGCTGCGGTACCCGGGAGACTCTGTACTGTTGCTGCATAATCGCCTTTTACAACTTCATCATGGAAGTACGTGTAAGTTCCTGAACTGTTTTCACGTCCATATAATCTGATATCTGCATCTGCGCCGCCAACTTCTTTCCAGTTCTTTGTCTTGCCCAGGTAAATATCGCTGAGCTGCTTCAATGAAAGCTCACTGACTTTGTTTGCCACGTTAAGGAATATTGTAACGCCATCCCTTGCACAGGGAATTTCAACACCAAGGGTATTATATCTTCCCTTAAGTTTATCAATCTCGGTCTGTTTCATAGGACGGCTTGCATTACAGATATCAGTAGTTCCATTAATCAGAGCTGTAATACCTACTCCTGAACCGCCGCCGGTAACCTGAATATTTGCTGAAGGATTCTTTTTCATATACACCTCAGCCCATTTCTGAGCAAGAATGACCATTGTGTCAGAACCTTTTACAGTAATTTTTGCCTGTTGCATAAATGCTGATGCGACCAATATTAATGCGACTGCCGCGATAACGAATATTGATTTAATTTTTTTCATTTTTTTCTGTTTTTATTTTTTGTACGAATATTAGAATTTAGCCTGAAGTCTTACNNGCTGCATCACCGGCTAATTTGGTATTGGGATCATAATAATCATATCTGACGACAGCCTGATTCTTTGGACCAACATTCTTAACCAAATATACATAATATCCAGTGAAATTGTTATATAAATTCGGACTTGCCATCTGTTGTGCCCTTGTTCCGGTTGTCGTGCTTGCAACTGAATTTATACCTGACATAAATTCAGCTTTAAGTGATGTTCCGCCTAAAACATCTGCATAGATCCTGATTTCACCACCGTACCAGTTTTTATTAAGATAACGCCAGACGTTATTTAGACTGTCCAATGTTCCATCACTGTTCTTCAAATATTTGTTAACTTTTGCAAGGTTACCACCATAGTAGAGATCTGGTCCCAGGTCAATACCAATACCTTGATTAGGCATTTTAATGGAATAGACAGCGCGTGCCATAAGGTCTTTCTTTGAATCAACATCTTTCGCCTGCGTGCCTGTGAAGTTGCCATTCATTACCATTAACTGAAATAACAAAGGAATTTTTATCCCGTTATATTCGAGTTTTGCGCCTATCTCTCTTTCACCCGGATAAATCGTGGTGGTATATCTTGAACGCTCGAGAACTTCTCTTGAACTTGAAGAGTACTCCACTTCATAATCCGGTCTGTTCATTTGACCCATCCACAACGTCCAGGCTTTAAACTTTGGAATATTTGCAACAACGTAAGCATCTTTAAGTGCAAGGTTGCCTGTGCTGAAATCGGGTTGCAAAACGAATTTGATCCCATCAGTGGCTTCATAAGTGAATTTAACTCTTGCCCTTCTTATATAAAAGGTGTTGTTATATCCGTTTGTCTTTTCAAGGTCAGCGCCATAACTTTCCCATTGCGACTGAATATAACCCGACACTTTTATCTTATTCAGTTTACTCAGGTCGGATTCATTAACCAGAACTCTATCATCCAGAGCGGTAAGCTTTCCTTCATGATTTTCGAGTGCTTCCTTCAGAGAATCGATTGTCTGTTTTTGCGAATACCCATAAGTTGATAACGCAGCAAAAATAATAATTACAAGAAGTTTCTTCATTTTTAAAATATTAAGTTAAACTTGATTTTTCATGTTACAAAAGTCATATATGGATATTACAAGCTGATTGCAATCAGATTAAGTAATTGTTACAAAAAAAGTGAACAGTTTATTAATTTATAAAACAATATGTTGGACAAAATTGAACTCCAAAAAATGTCTGTTTTTTTCGAATAATCAATTATCAAAAAAGTACATTTTTATGATAAATGGCTGCTTTAAATTACCTCAAATCGCATAGGGCATTTGGTACAACTCTTTAATAGAGAATTTATTCTCCTTAATCAGTTCATATTTCAAAGTTTCCGTATCCATTACAATGCCCTGAAAACGGCCTAAGGAACAGGAGCCCGAATTCAGATATCTCTTTTTCTTATTCAGATAATAAGTGTGGTGAGATTCAAGTTTGTGTGTATGAGCAAGAATAACGACATCATGCTCCTTCAAAAGTTTAAGAGCGTAGGTTAGATATTTAATGGTATTGTTTCGTTTTGGTATATGACTAATCTGGTTGTCAAAATCTATTATTTGAAAATAAAGTTTCATCAGGAATTTGGAGTAAGACATTCTTCTCAGAAGAGATAAGCCGAACTTACTTATTGTTCTTCCAAATCTGGTCCCATCAAACCAGTCTGCGTTATGCCCATGCTCAATATGAATTATTTGTCCTTGCGAATTAATAATCCGGTAGTACAAAAGGCCAAAATCATTAACAATGTCATGATTCCCTTTTATGAATATGAAATCTTCATTTTTAAAGTACTCCATTAATGCAGGATTGGCTTTACTTATATCATTAAAGGAATATTTTAGCAATTCAAATGTATCGCCGTTGAATATTACCTTATCAATAGAATAGAGGGCTTTCATGGTTTCTATTTGTTCAATCAGATCGATCTCATCCCACTGAAATATTCCAAAGCTATCGCGTGGGTCTATATGTAAGTCTGACAATACGAGAATAATCATATTCAATAGTTTTGTTATTGAAAGTTTAAAATATAGTCTGATACCTGGCCAACTCCATTTCTGATAGAAGCATTTTTGATATTTGTGGAGATAGAGTTATAAAACTCATTATCAGTCAATAATCTCTGAAGAACACCTGGCAGGGATCTTATATCTCTTTCAAGGATGCCCATATTGTTTCTGCATACAAATTCCATGTTCCCCTTTTCCTGTTCCCAGATGTAATTATTTATAACAGGAACCTTTCCAATCATGAGTACTTCCATAAAAGTTGATGCTCCACATTTGGTTATAACCACATCAGAAATATTTATTAGTGAGTGAATGAAGTCTATAAAACCATAGATCTTAAGATTTTCCATTCCATACTTCTCTTTTAATTTCCTGGACTGATTGTACAGTTTATTGCTTTTACCGCAAACAATGGCAATTTCTGCATCCATGTTTTCAATTAAAAGGTTCTTCAATATCCTCTTTCCATGTGGCATGCCATCCCCGCCCCCCATGATGAGAATAATTTTAGAATCAGCTTCAAAGCCAAGGTTCCGGCGGATTTTTAACTTTTCTGTTTCGGCTATTTTCCGTGAAAATTTATTATCGAGAACAAAAGGAAATACCTTTAAATTGTCTCCTTTGATTCCTCGTTCGATGCATTTTTCCCGAAGCAAATCACTGAACACTATGTAGTTTTGTCCCTTCTCCAGGAACCAGATCGGGTGTGCGGTAAATGGATCCGTCACAACAGTGATCACAGGTATGTCCAGATTATGTTTCTCAATTATTTCAAAGACAGGTTTAATCAGAAAGAAGTGAAATACAACAATTTTCTTTGGATTTATTTGAAGTATGTATTTTTCTATTCCGGGCTTTATAAAGTACGATACAAGAGTTGCTGTTAATTTTGAAACTAATGTGATTTTATGTACCGCATATAAAAATTCAAAAGTCCAGACTGCTTTGTTTACAGAGTTTTTGTATCCGTCTTCAATTATTTTCTTTACAAATGATTTTGATTCAGACAATCCGTCTACTAACAGTATTTCGGTATTGGATTTGCGTTTGGATCTGATTTTTTCTGCGACAGCCTTTGCAGGGGCAAGGTGCCCGCCTCCGGTTTTCAGGTAAAAGAACAAATACTTTTTCAAAGTAATGTTTTTTATTCGTCCTCCAAAAGTAGTAATGAGATATTATAAGGATATTACAGAACGGTTAATAATATATTAATTATTAATCTGTTACCTTTTCAGAGGATTATTGCTTGAAGCGAATGTTCCTGATTTCAGAAAATCAAGAATATTGAATGTTCCGTATTTACGAGCCTTTAGAAATCCATTCCAGGCAGCTTCAGCCAGGCGACCTTTTTTAATTAAATCAAAGAGCCACTGGTCTGTATTTTCAGGATTCTGTTGTTTAATTCCAGCACCTATTTCTCTCAGCCACCGGTGGTTGCATTTTTCCTGAGGCCCAATAGCGGGTGTCATTATTATGGGAATACCAAGTGCACAATAAAACGATAACTCGCTGGGTTTTGTCCAAAGGATATCTGTATTATGCAAACACTGATTGAAAAGGTCAAAATATGATTCATTGTCATTTGACCAGATTATATGAATATTTTCACTATTTAAAACAATCTCCTTTTTTACATTTATGAAATAATCTCTGATTTCAATCCTTGTTCCGGCAACAAGATTTAATTTAACTTCACCCGCATTTATTTTTTTTGCAAGACTCTGGGTAATTTGCCTTCCAATTTCCTTTTGTGCTCCAGCTCCTCCCACTGCATAAGTAATTGTGATACATTTCTTCCTGTCTACGGTGTGAATTTCAGCTTTTTCACCAGGATTTAAAAAGGCATTTACAGTATGCCTGAACAAATTATAAAATGCTCCATGGGTATCGAGATTCTTAAGACGACGACTAAGATTGGTTTTCAAAATATTCAGACTGCGGTCACCCAGCAATTCTTCAGGTAAAGGAAAACCTGTAATAAGTATGTTTCTTTCGGGAACACCATATGAAAGGAGTCGTTGGGAAGAAACCGTTCCCGAAGCAAAATAGATGATTCTGCTCATTGAAGCGTATTCTGCAACCCATACTCTGCTCAGGTCTGTATCACAAATTATACAATAAACATATTCGTGTCCTGCCATCTCAGCTGCAATTGCAGAAGCATAAAAAGAAGTGATAACGGGAAGGTCTGGTTCTTTTATCTTATTCAGAATACCGTTGCAAAGCCCTTGTCTGATGCTTAATTTCAGATACTTAACCTGTAATGTTGAATTTGACCTGTCTTTAAAAGGATAATAATTTGGAATATAAAGCAGACTATCAAGTATTTTGGAAAGGAGGTTTCCGATCACAGGAAGTTTTCCTGCTTTAGACATAAATTCATAGGTTGTAAGGATCTCTTTCCACAATCTGCGTTCTTTTGGTGAAGCCTCTGGTGAAGTATTGGCATTCAGAATACTCCCTCCTCTTGATAAAGCTTTCAAAGGATAAATGGCGCGCTGATGCCCATAACCCATGTCAGCAGAAACTAGCCAGAATTTTCCTTTTAAACCTGAGGGGGTTAAATTATCCGTTGACATTAATGATTTTTAAGGGAATGGGTAATTAAATGATTTTATCATTTATACAACCAAAAAAGAATCAGAATGAAACATTTTATTTTCATATTCGCAAAAGTATTGGCTTATTGTTACAAAAGTATTTCGGGGAAAATAAGTTTTTATTAATTGAAAATGAGCTTTATAATAAATCTAGATACCTGTAACTCTCAATGGGAGCTACTCGGAATTGAAATCGCAAAAATGTAATAAAAACGTAATCCTATTCTATTCTGTCAATCCTTGCTTTAGGTTTATCTTTGCACTTTAGAACAAGTTCTTCAAAGACTAAATGAGTTATTATCAAACCCTCAGATTATGAAAATATTCTTAATAGGAGGTACAGGTCTGGTTGGTAGTTATTTACTGCCAAAATTGCTTTTAGCGGATCATAGTGTATTTGTTCTTACAAGAGATGAAAAGAAAATTGAAAGAATCGAAAAGCTGGGTGGGTATGGTATCCTGGGCGATATCAGAGATCTTCGATCATTTAAACATGAATTGTCTGAAAAACCTGATGTTATAGTATTACTGGCAATGCCGGATATAAAACCCGGACAAAGAATAAACAAAGCCCGGAAAGAAGAATTAAGAACAGAAACTAACGTTTTTTTTCGCAATTCATTAAATCTGGCAGTTCGTTTTAATGTTCCGGTAATCTTACCGGGGGGAACTAGTTATGAAACAGAGAATGACGAAACTGCTGATGAAACCTGGCCCATATTAAGAAGCGGACTAACAGAAATCGGAACCGATACGGATCAGATTGTAGCTGAGGCAATTGTAACAGGTTATCCCAAGGTAATTCAGCTTATTTATGGAAGAATCTATGGGAATGGCGGATTATTCAGGATTACATACAATATGATGCAAAAAGGAAGAAGCAAGATCATTGGAAAAGGAGACAATTATATTCCTGTTATCTATGCAGGTGATGCTGCATCAGCTGTTATCAAAGCTGTCGAAAAACTTCCGGTTGGTGAAAAGTTCATTATTGCAGATGATACCCCGGTAACTCAAAGGGATTTCTCTCAATATCTGGCCACTTTAATGAAGAAAAAGCAACCGGGACATATTCCGCAGCCGTTCATAAAATGGGTACTTGGAAAAGATCTTTATGAGGTAATAAATATGAACTGCAAAGTATCGAATATTAAAGCCAAAAAAATATTGGACTGGAGCCCTCAATATCCATCATATAAAGAGGGACTTGTAGCCGCTATCGAAGAAATGAAGACAACCAAAAGTTATTATAATCAATAATATGATACAAAAACTCTTAATCTATATAGGCGGCCTTTTAACAATCGTATGGGGGATAGCTCATTTATTTCCGACAAATAATGTAATTAAGGGCTTCGGCAATATTTCTATTGACAATGTCCGGATTATAAAAATGGAATGGATTAATGAGAGTCTCATATTGATTTTTATTGGACTGTTAGCTATAGCTGTAAGAATGGTAAATGAAATAAATTGCAATGTTGCAAGAACAGTATATATTCTCATATTTATTATGTTGGCAGCTATGTCCGTATTGTCGTTGTACACTGGCTTTAAAATTGATTTTCTGCCATTTAAATTATGCCCTCTGATTTTTACAATATCCGGATTACTAATCCTTCAGGGAGCCTTTAATTATAGATGAAAAAGTAGTTATATGTAATTCAACATTTGCTTTCAGATTACAAAAATATGAAACACACTATTTTAGGAGCAGGCGGTTCAATAGGAAATGCATTAGCATTTGAATTATTGAAAAAAAACGAAAAAATAAGGCTCGTTTCAAGGACCGGTTATTCGATTACCGGAACTGAATCTTTTAGAGCAGATATTACTTCTTTTGAGGAAACTCTGAAGAGTGTTGAAAATTCAGATATNNTGTAAAAAAGTCAATGCTAAACTGATTTTTTTTGATAATGTATATATGTATGGCAAGGTAGCTGGTCAAATGACTGAAATCACTCCATATAATCCTTGCAGCAGAAAAGGAGAAATAAGGGCAAAGATCGCAACCCTTCTGGAAGATGAGATTAAGAAAAAAAACTTAAATGCCATTATTGCCAGAGCCGCAGATTTATATGGCCCCTGGGCGACTAAAACCAGTTTACCCTATATCCTGGCAATTGATAAACTAATGAATGGGAAAAGAGCACAATGGATGGTTGATGCCCATAAATTACATTCATTTACTTATACTATTGACAGTGCAAAAGGATTGATTCTGTTATCAGATCGTGAAGAATGCTTTAATCAAACCTGGCATTTGCCGACTTATACCCCGATTGATGGAGAGACATTTATTCACATTGTTGCCAAAGAATTGGGAATTGCTCCGGATTATTCCGTACTAAGCAAAGGGATGATCAAAATTGCCGGGATTTTTAACAAAACTGTACAGGAGTCATACGAAATGCTATATCAGAATGAGTTTAATTATTTCTTCGACTCATCAAAGTTCAATAATTACTTTAATTTCAAGCCAAAATCCTTTAGCGCCGGGATTTACGAAACAATTGAATTCTTTAAAAGGAAATAAATGCTTTTAATTCCTGAAGTATGATTTTCAGACATACTGAAGGTAGATGCTCATCTCATCATCGCTTATTGTAGTCGCAATATCTTTTTCATCAATTGAGTTTTCTTCACTCCATTTCTCCACAAGTAAAGTAAGCAGCCTGACTCCTTCGTTGTCTCCATCCATCCCATATATTGCAGTAATATGGTCAGAATTGTTACATTGTGCACCGACCATATGGCCATTTATGTTAAATATATAATGTCCCGATCTGTCTTCAGCGTCCTCAACTTTAATAATATCGTCGGATAATTCATCTTTTATGGAAAA